>VBJK01000454.1 GCA_005879655.1 Chloroflexota bacterium
TAATGAACCATGGAAAATGGTCAGGATAGGTGGTCTTTTGTCCGAAAGCAGGATAGAAGGTTCTAATGGTAGAACAGCACATAAGATAACTGTCAGACTATATGGGAAAGGAGTTCAACCTAAAGAAGAAAAAAGTTTAGGCAGCGAAGCCACTAAGTATTATCGAAGATATGCAGGACAATTCATCTACAGCAAACTGGATTTTTTGAACGGAGCGTTTGGCATCATCCCTACAGAAATGGATGGGTACGAATCCACTTTAGACTTGCCTTGCTTTGATTTTCAAGGCTCTGTACTCCCCAAGTTCTTCCTCTACTTTGTTTCGCGTGAGCATTTCTATTCTAAATTTGCAAGTGCAGCAATTGGAGGTCGTAAAGCACGCCGCATCCAAATAGAGGAATTTCTGTCCACTGAAATTGAACTCCCAAATTTAGATGAACAAAAGTGTATTGCACAAGTGCTAGACGCAGGCGACCAAGAGCTAGCGCTACTCAATCGTAAGCTAGCATTGCTAAAAAAGCAGAAACAGGGCTTAATGCAACAGCTGCTAACCGGAAAGGTGCGAGTAAAGCTATGATGAACGTGCCGTCGTTTCGTGAAGAGTTGATCTCACAGGTTCCTGCGCTCCAACTGTTGAAAGCGCTTGGCTACACTTATCTCACGCCCACGGAGGCTCTAGCGGCGCGTGGTGGCAAGTTGAGCAATGTCATCCTGGATTCAGTACTGGCGACCTTTCTGCGCACACAAAACAGCATTCACCAACAAGGGAAGGTCTACCCGTTTAGCGAGGAGAACATTCAAGAAGCCATGCGCAAACTCAAAAACGAACCCTACGACGGCCTCGTACGCACCAGCGAAAAAATTTACGACCTGCTGACCCTTGGCACTAGCCTGACACAAACGATCGAGAACAACACGCGTAGCCATAACCTGCACTACATCGACTGGCAACACTGGCAGAATAATCTTTTCCATATCACCGACGAATTTATTGTAGAACGGCGGCGTGGTGGCGGGACGTGCCGACCAGATATCGTCGTCTTCGTCAACGGCATTCCGCTCGTCGTCATCGAATGCAAACGACCAGACTTACAAAAAAGTGGCGCTAATCCTGTAGACGAGGGCATCACCCAGACGATCCGCAATCAAAAGGACGACTACATACCCGGCCTGTTCGTCTTCAGCCAGCTCCTCATGGCCATCAGCACCAACGATGCCCGCTATGCCACCACGGGCACACCACAAAAATTCTGGTCTGTATGGGTCCAGGAAGAGAACAGCGAAGCCGAGGTGCAACGGTTGGCCAATCAGCGCATCAGCGAGAGCGAGAAAGACCAGCTCTATAACCACCGCGAACAGGCACGGGCAGTACGGGACTACTTCGACAACTTAGCGCGAAGTGGTGAGCGACTCCCCACAGTACAGGATCGCACCATTTATAGCCTACTGCAACCAGCACGGCTGCTAGAACTGACGTATCAATATATCGTCTACGATGTTGGCGTCAAAAAGATCGCACGCTACCAGCAATACTTTGCCGTCAAAGCCACCATTGAGCGCGTTAAAGCACTCAACGCCCAAGGAAAGCGTACAGGCGGTGTCATCTGGCATACGGCGGGCAGCGGCAAATCCCTCACTATGGTAATGCTAGCCAAGGCCCTCGCACTCTATCCCGACATCCAGCATCCACGTATCATCCTGGTGACAGACCGTATAGACCTGGACGCACAAATATGGAAGACCTTCACAGCTTGTGGCAAAAAAGTCTACCAAGCACCTTCTGGGGCTGACCTGCTGAAAGAAGTCAAAGCGGGCAAGATCGACATTATCACCACCATCATCAACAAATTCGAGTCAGCCGCCGAAAGAAACTTCAGCGACGAGAGTCCTAATATATTCATCCTTGTGGATGAAAGCCATCGCAGCCAGTACGGAAGTTTTAATGCCAAGATGCGCCAGATCTTCCCCAATGCCTGCTATATTGGCTTCACCGGCACACCATTACTCAAAGCCGAAAAATCGACCGTTGCCAAATTTGGCGACTTCATCCACAAATACCCCATGCAAAAAGCCGTCAAGGATCACGCAGTCGTACCACTGCTCTATGAAGGCCGTATGGCAGAGCTAGGCGTAAACCAGGGACAGATCGACATATGGTTTGAACGGGCCACTGAAGATCTCAACGAGCAGCAGAAGCGCGACTTGAAGAACAAATTTAGCCGCACAAAAGCCCTCAGCCAGACGGAGCAACGTATCCAACAGATTGCCTATGATATCAGAGAACATTACCGTAAAAACTTTCAAGGCACAGGCTTCAAGGCGCAACTAGCAGCAGATAGCAAAGAGAGCGCACTCCTCTATAAGAAGTACTTTGACGAATTTGGCAAGATTCATGCAGAGGTCATCATCTCACCACCGGACACACGCGAGGGTAACAAGGTAGTAGACAACGAGCAAGCTCCACTACTAGAAACCTTCTGGACCAAGATGATGGACAAGTTTGGCACCGAGGAAAACTACATCCGCCAACTCACCGCCGCATTCGCCCGTGCTGACGACGCAGTGGAACTGCTCATCGTCGTTGACAAGCTGCTGACCGGCTTCGACGAACCACGTAACACCGTATTGTATATCGATAAACCACTCAAAGAGCACTCGTTACTCCAAGCGATAGCACGCGTCAATCGCCTGGCTGAGGACAAACAATTCGGCTACATCATAGACTACCGGGGCGTACTCGGCGAACTAAACACAGCGCTCAACACCTACAACGCATTGGCAGCATTCGATACAGAGGACGTAGCAGGCATTCTCACTGACACAACCGAAGAAGTGAAAAACGTACCACTGCGCCATGCAGCATTATGGGCTATCTTCAAAGCTGTCAATAACAAACAGGACATCGAGGCATTGCAACGTCACCTTGAGCCAGAAGAGCTGCGGCAACAATTCTACAAAACGCTGACGGCCTATGCCAACAGCCTGAAAGTTGCACTCAGTACGATGCACTTCTATCGGGACACCCCAAAGAATCAGCTTAACCGCTACCAAGCCGATTTAGGCTTCTTCCATAACTTGCGCGTAGCCGTGCGCCAGCGCTATGCCGAAGCCATTGACTACCAGGAATACGAGCAAAGTGTACGCAAACTGATGAACCAACACGTCACCTCACAACCAGTCCGACCGATCACCGAATTAGTAAATATCTTCGACAGCCAAGCATTTGCCTCTGAAGTAGAGCAGATTGAAGGCACCGCCGCCAAAGCGGACACCATTGCCTACCGGGCCAAAAAAGCTGTTACCGCGCGTGTCGCAGAGAATCCACAGCTCTATCAGCGCTTCTCGCAGCTCATTACAGAAACAATAGAGGCATACCGTGCAGGACGGCTGAGCGAGGCCGAGTACTTCAAACGAGCACAAGAGCTACTCGCACAGGTGCAACAGGGCAGAGACAACAACATGCCCGCACGACTCGACCAATATCAACACGCACAGGCTTATTTTGGCGTATTGCAGAGTGTGCTAGAAATCTATAGCACAAACTTGAGCGACCTCATCTCCGACGACGCACTGGCCGACGTAGCCATTGAGATTGAGGCTACCATCGAAAAGCGCAAGATCAGGGACTGGACGACCAACACCGATATCAAAAATGCCATGAAAAACGACATTGAGGATTACCTCTACGCGATCAAAGATCGGTACAAGTTGCCAATAGACGATGAAGCAATGGATGTTATTCTTGAGCAGGTGCTTGAAGTAGCAAGGCAACGAGATCAAGCGTAGCTGCGTGTAGGGGAATCACAAGGAACAATACTGGTGAAATAGGCCCACGCAGGGCAATCATAAGGGAGGCGCAGCATGACGCAGGCACAACAAGTGAAGATCTTCTGTAGCTATGCTCATGAGGATCAATTATTTATCCACCATTTGAAAACACATTTTGCGCTCCTAGAGCGGCTCCATCCCTGGGTGCTCTGGACTGATGCAGAGATTCATGCAGGGGAAGAATGGGAACAAACCATTCAAGAGCACCTGGACACTGCACAAATCATTCTCTTGTTGGTCAGTCCTGATTTCATAGCCTCGGACTATTGCTACAGCAAAGAAATGGTGCGAGCGATGGAGCGACACGAACAGAAAGAAGCATATGTCATACCGATTCTCATACGTCATGTGGCACAACAGTGGAAGAACACCCCATTGGGAAAGCTCGAAGCATTGCCAGCAGACGGCAAACCAATCACAGACCGTTATTGGCATACCACGGATGCAGCCCTCTGTCATGTGGTAGAAAAAATTTCCCAGGTTATCAGTCTTCATGCAAGGGGAAACGAAGCAAGTACAACAGGCCGAGTCGCAATACAAGCAGAGTCTGAGCAACCTGACACAGTTACCTCACAGCTATTAAAGCCACAGCCTCTAAGCCACTTCCTGGCACAGTCTGGTTCCATCCAGATCGAGAGGGCGGGTATTAAGATATTTGAACACCAACAAGATGCTTACGATTTTCTCAGCCAGATAATCCACCGCAACGGGGCCAAGGAGGCAGTCCTTTTTCAGTATAGTTGTCAAATTCGCGCTGTAGAGCCTCCTCTCGACTTACAGTTTGGGCGATCACCTACCCAGTTAAGTTTGAGACGGTATCAAGCAATTCCAGAAGAGGGTATGAATCGTTTTGATCTACAGCGATTAGCACCAGAGCTAACACCTGCTTGCTGGATCAAGAAGCAGTCAGGAGGCACAGATCTTTTTGGGCGACTCTGGTGGGACCGCCCATCCGTTACGATAAGGACGGAATTCTTTAAGCCAGAAAAGGGACGCTACTTACATCCTGTACAACATAGGCCAATCACACACCGCGAAGCCGCAAGATTTCAATCATTTCCCGATAACTTTCGGTTCTGTGGCAGCAAGACGAGTATCGCCAGACAGATTGGCAATGCTGTTCCACCGCTATTGGCCGCCCAAGTTGCGAATTGTATCTATTCCTTACTTGTGCAGTGCATAGGGATGAGCTTACTGGATGTCTAGCTGCCATATATTTTTTAGCGCTACACCAAAGAGGCGAGATTCTCAGCCAGGACAAACGCCCTCACCAACAATCTCGCCCCTTACACTCATTGCAAATACAACCCCAAAATCAGACTTCCACCTCTTCCCGCTGCTTCGCACGCAGCAGGTGATACACCAAAAGCAACTGCGTCAACGCCAGCGGATGACTATGCCGCACCTGCGGATCGGAAAATTGACCCAAATCAGCCAATGGAGCCGCACCACACTCGTCCAGGTGATCGAGAATGCACCCTTCGAGCGCGGCGGCAGCATCGTCGGGAATCGAGCCATCGATCTCCAGGTACTCAACGGCACGACCAGCTTCGCGGCCCAGTGTCGCACGTACACAGCCAGATCTATCCTCGGCAATTACCTCGCTCAGATCTGGATGCGGTAGCGTACCATATAAGGTCAGGCGTACATTGAGATGTGCATCATCGCTCTGCGCCTCAGGATCAGGAAAAAAGGAGACCACGACATCGGCAGAATGCTGTTGCGGTCGAATGTAGGTAGCTGAATCCGACTCGCGGATATCCAGTTCGCGCAACACCTCGGCCTCTTTATAGCCACGTTGTGTTACATCACGCCGGATCTTCCAGCGCCGTCTGAGCGTCTCCGGCGGGTTGAGATAGACGCGCACGCTATACGCATTGCGCATCTCATGCCAGTACATGCCCAGCAGACCCTCAACGATCAGGAAGGGTTGCGGAACAATATACTGTGGGGGTCCAAAATCTCCTCGTTGGTGATCATAGTGCGGCTTGAGAATAGGCTTGCCCGCACGCAACAGTTGTAGATGCTGCGCCATCACATCGAGATAGTTGCAGCCCGGATTTAAGGGCGTAATGCCCATCTCCTTGCGCTGCTGCCGATTATAGCGGTGATAGTCGTCTGTACATAACACAGACACATCATCCTGACCCAAAATCTGCGCAATACCTCGACTGAGTGTGGTCTTGCCAGCGGCACTATCTCCTACGATTGCTAGGATGATAGGACGCGCGCTCGTTTCAAATAATACAGCCATATCGTTCTCCATCCTCCTTGTGCCGTGTGACCCTCCTCGGCCACGCGGTGTGATGATCTCTTGTCACGGTATATCGATTCGCCTTGCCCAACATTTGTGCATTGCTGGCGTCTCTAGTGCACAATCCCAAAACCCTTTGGGGAATGGGAACATTTGGGGACACCCCCAAGCCCCATTGGCTCTTGTGTTTTTGCACTAGGGTAGATAAGATGCGAGTGTGTGCTAGCCACATATCTATCTTGTTACCTCAACTAACTCGCTAGCTCTTATTAGCATATTTTGTTATGTTTCACGCTTGTTATGGCTTGACGATTCATTTTCCTCTTACTC
>VBJK01000524.1:0-3349 GCA_005879655.1 Chloroflexota bacterium
AGCCGCTTGAGTCGCGTTCAGGTTGAAGCACCTCCACCAGTTTCTCGAAAGGGAGATCCTGGTAGGTATAGGCCGAGAGGCAGACCTCGCGTACTTGCTTAAGCACCTCCAAGAACATCGGATTTCCTGAGAGATCCGTGCGTATTACCAGTGTGTTCACAAAGAAGCCAATAACTCCCTCGATCTCTGTTCGTGTTCGATTCGCAATGGGTGTGCCTACATGGATATTGGTCTGCCCCGTGTAACGCATCAACAGTACCTGGAAGGCTGCAAGCCCCAGCATGAACAAGGTCACACCTTCTTGGCGAGAAAGACGCACCAGGCTCTGAGATAATTCTTCAGACAAGTCTAGCGATAGGGTAGCCCCCTGATACGTTTGGGAGGCCAGGCGTGGATAATCAACGAGCAGTTCCAATCGAGGCAGGTTTGCTAGTTGCTTTCTCCAATAGGTCAGTTGGGCGGAGAGACAGGACCCCACACCATCACTCATCCATTCTCTTTGCCAGAGAGCATAGTCAGCATACTGGATTGGTAAGGGTGCCAATGGTGAGGGCTGCCCCAAGACCTTTGCGCGATAGAGTGTGGTCAGATCACGGACAAGCACCTCATTGGACCAACCATCAGTGATAATGTGATGCAGAGTTAGCAATAAAACGTGCTTTTGGTGCTTCAACTGTAATAGATAGGTTCGCAGCAATGGGCCTTTCGCCAAATTACAGGGACGTTCTGCCTCCTGTGTAGTCAAACATCGTGCTACCTCTTCTCTTTGCTCCTCTTTCAGCCCTTGGAGGTCGATTACTGGTTGGAGGGAAAGATAGGCGGGTGACGTAGGCGCGGCAAACTCGCCTATTGCTGGGTGAATGACTTGCACTGGTTGCTCATCCCTCATCTCGAACGTTGTGCGCAGGCACTCATGTCGATACACCAGTTCTCTCAGACCTCTCTCCAATGCTCCCACATTCAGTTCCCCGTGGAGATACAAGGCGTATGGAGCCAGATATGCAGTGCTGTCTGGCTCCAATTGATCTATGAACCACAAACGTTGCTGTGCAAAAGAGAGTGGGATCTTTTCTGGACGCTCCATCGGCATTAATGGGGGAACTACTATTCCTTCACTCTTGCGCAGCGCTTGCTCTACCCTTTGCGCTAACCCTACCAGGGTTGGTTCCTCAAACACCGCTCGCACTGGCAACTCTACCTGTAGGATTGCCTGGATCTGTGCCATCAAGCGTGTTGCGAGCAATGAGTGCCCACCTAGTTCAAAGAAGCTGTCAAAGATACTTACCTGTGATCGCCCTAACACTTCACACCAGAGCTGTGCCAGTAACTCTTGAATCGCTGTACGCGATGCAATCGGCGTGCCTGCTTCCTGCCCCGATTGGCTCTCTGGAGCAGGAAGAGATCTACGATCAACTTTTCCATTGACCGTGAGCGGTAGTGCTTTTAACAGCACAAACCAGCTTGGAACCATGTAACTGGGGAGCAGTTCTCGCAGATACTTTTGCAACTCTGCGATAAGAGGCTGGGCTTCCTGAGTGGGGACAGGCCCCACCCCTACGATGTAGGCCACCAGTTGCCGATCCCCTACAGCGTCCTCGCGTGCCACTACCACACACTCTCGCACGGCTGGATGCTGAGCGAGTACTCCTTCAATTTCGCCTGGTTCAATACGATAGCCATGCACCTTGATCTGCTCGTCAATGCGACCCACGTACTCAAGATCGCCATCTGCAGAAATATAGCGTGCCAGATCTCCCGCTTTGTACAGGCGGGCAACGGACGGCACGATGAAGATAGCCACGCCCAAGTCCGAGGCCCCCAATGTATATTTCTCCGACTACTCCCAACGGTACAGGTTGCATGTGCGAATCAAGCAGGTAGATCTGAGTGTTGGCAATGGGACGACCAATGGGAACATTACTTCTTAACGTGCATTGAGGGGAATTTACAGGAGGAACTTCATAGACACAGCATCCCACCACCGTCTCTGTGGGTCCATATTCATTGATGAGTCTGGTTTCAGATGCGTGCAGACGCCACATCGTCAGACTTTCTGCTCTAAGAGCTTCCCCACCAATAACAAGCATACGTGTGGCACCAGCGGGTTGGAAGTTGCTGGTGCTTGCCAGATCTGCCGGAGTCAGCCATTGATTGAGCAGATCCAGAAGTGCAGGGGTTAACTTTACCAGACTGAAATCAGGCCCGGTGCGCAATGCGCTGGCTAGCGCCTCCTGTGGGGCACAGGACACACAGTTGGAGTCATCAGCCATAATCCAAACTGCACGTCCAACCACCAGAGATGGAAACAAGCTTGTGACTGTCAAATCAAAAGCGAGCGAAGAGTGCAGTGGTGTTCCAGCACCTGCTGCCACCTCATAGCGCTGGATAGCCCAGTTCACATAATGGACAAGTCCCTTATGAGAAATCATCACACCTTTGGGTTGGCCTGTCGATCCTGACGTATAAATGACATACGCTAGATTCAACGGCAGAACGCTGCAGGCTGGAGGAGTCTCTCCATCGTACCGAGCCAACGTTTCCCAAGTTTCCAAATAAGTATCCAAACAGACGAGGTGTTCTATCTCAGGCATATCCTCCAGCAGAGCTTGCGTGGTCAGCAGAACAGTGAGGTGGCCGTCTGCAGCCAGTGATGCCAGACGTTTCTTAGGAGAGGCTGGATCAAGGGGCATATACGCCCCGCCAGCTTTGAGAACGCCCAGAATGCCGACCAGCAATTCCACCGAATGCTCCATGCATAACCCTACCAATGTCTCTGCTTGCACACCTCTGGCCTGCAAATGTCGGGCTAATCTATTAGCCCAGCAATCGATTCCACGATAGGTCAGTTGCTTTTCGCCATGATAGATAGCGACAGCATCAGGAGTACTCGCTACTTGTCGCTCAAACCACTGATGGAGACAGAGATCGTGAGGGCGGATAGAGCTTGTCCCTGTCCGGTCCTCCTGTGTTTGATTCAAATTGACTAGTAACTGCTTTCGTTCAACAAGGCTGAGCATATTCAGTTCACCAATACGAGCCTCAGGGTGCTTGACAGCATGCTCAACCAGGGTCGTAAATTGCTGGGCAACACGTTGGATATCTCGTGAATCAAACAGGTTGGCATCGTGGTGCATCTCGATGCTTAGACAAGAGGCTCTACGCACTGCTACCAATTTTATTTTGAATGGCTCATGGTAGGCATAGCACTGTTGGAGTGAAAAGGACACTCCTGCACACTCAGAGATTGCTGGTTGTTGTTTGAAGTCAAAGCTAAAGGGATAGATGTAGCCTGTGGGCGACCGCAAAGGATCACCCCTATGGCCCCCCAAGGCAGTTGCCGTTGAATCTT
>VBJK01000524.1:3504-5640 GCA_005879655.1 Chloroflexota bacterium
ATTTGCCAACATGCCAGCAGGAAGGCTGGTAAGGGGAACGGCTGCTTTTGTAGCCAATGGGCTTGTTCTATCAGTCCCTCAACTTGAGCACAGATATCCGAATTAATCGTGATTGCCAACCATGTTGGAGAGAAGGTGACCTGTTCAAAATGCTTCTGCTCGAAGGGGAGAGTAAGGGAAGTAAAGACCTCTTTATATTTCTCCTGCCAATATGTCTTGACGAAATGCTCTCCCTCTTTTTCGAGCAAAGCATTTTGCCATTCGGAGAAGTGCAGATACTGAGCATCTGGTACACTCACAGGAGCACCGTTCTTGTAGATGTGAGCAACTTCTTGCGCAAATTGGGCAAGTGTTGCTGTGTCAGCATACAGTGCATGAATATGAATAAATAGAATATGTTTTTCTTTAGCAAGAGTAACTAATGTGCACTGAGCAAACAGTCCTCGCTCCAGATCAAAAGTAGAAGCAGAGACCACCCCATCCTCTGTGGGCTTGTTCCACTGGTCAAGCTGCTTTTGTTGGTCGAGAGGTGAGCAGGTGCTGATATCACAGTGACGCCAGACGTAGAGAGGTGAGGTATTAACAACCTGCACAGGCATTTTTACTCCTGGCAGTCTCCGAAAGCTTGTCCGATACATCTCATGTTGTCTGAAGACGAGCTCGACGACTTGACGTAAGGTTGGAATATGCAGTTGTCCCTCGATGACCAGGGAACAAAAGGAACAATAGGCGTTATTCTGTTGTTGCAATAACCAGAGACGCGTTTGCTGTGGGGAAAGGCGAAAACCCTCAATCGTTTGCTGCATCTGACTTCTTTCTTCCTATAAATCTTCAGATACCAATCCGTAGGTTATCGGAAATCTGGCACTGAGAGATCCTTGAGTGTGCACATACCTCCCATTGAGACATAGATCTTGCGTGACCCTTCGTATGGATTGCGGGCATGGGCTGTGAGCATGTTATCCAGCATGAGAATATCGCCCAGCTTCCAGGGGAAACTAACCTCTGCCTCCTGGTAAGCTTCACAAATAGCGGCCATCGTCGCCTCCTCTATTGGAGACCCATCACCGTAGAAGCAATTTCTCGGCAAATCCTCCTCAGAGAACAGAGTAAGCAACGAAGTTCTTACTTCTTTATCCAGACAGGCAGGATGCCAGTGGGTGGCCTGATTCCACCAGACCCAGTCCCCTGTTTGGGGATGTTTGAGCACTGCGGGGCGGATCAGCCGCGTCCTTAAATGATCTTCGCCTTTCCACTCAAAATCGATGGCTGCCGCCTGACAGTACCGCTCGACTTCCTCCTTCTTCTCAGTCCGAAAGACCTTCTGCCAAGATAAACCCAATCTGTCTCTATAGTTGCGTATATACATAATACCCTTTTGCATGAATTGCTCTCTTATGCGTGGATCGATGCTCTCGAAAACGCTGCGACTGTCCGCGATGGGAGTTTCTCCCCCCTTGGAAGCCACTTGAGTACAGAAGAACCAGATCTTCATCGGCCAGGTTGAATTAAACGAGTTTTCATTATGCCAGAGCAGTTTCTTTTCTGGTGCATAAAAAACAGGCGTGTAGAGATTCCCACTCCCAACATCTGCGGGGACATGCTCGCCATTTTCAGTGTACAAATCAGGGCAGAGGGCCAGGGCAAACTGTTCAAACTCAGTAGGAGAGGAAACAGAAAAGTCTCGAAAGAGGAGTGCTCCATACTTGCGCAATTCTGACTCCAGAAAAGTTCGGTTGCTCTTTGCCCACTCGATTAAATCAAGCTCTACCCCCTGTGGCCGAATGATCAGCGGCAGTTGTTCCTTTGCAGAAAGATAGCTCGTCTGGATTAATCGCTCTTGTTGCAAATGAACCGGCCTGAGTTGAACCCGCTTGAATTGGCTAAAAGCAGTGCTCAGTTTTTTTTCTGCATCCATAATACTTTTTTCACCTTCTTCTTCAGATACAATATCTAGCTCATCTATGCGCATATCAGGAGGGCTGCTGATAGTTTCAAGCACCTTGAGATAATCACGGGCCATACGTTCAATCGTAGCTTGCTTGAACAAACCTGCCTTGTAGATAAAGCTTCCAATAAGTCCCTCTGCAGGTTTTTGAGCAAGACGGAGAAGTAAGTCGGTCTGGGCACTAGCGG
>VBJK01000524.1:5820-7132 GCA_005879655.1 Chloroflexota bacterium
GTCGGATTCCCAGAGAGGTTGACACGTAACACCAATTGATTCACGAAAAAGCCCACTAAGCCCTCCAGCTCCACCTGATGACGATTGGCAACATCCGTTCCCACCACAATATCATCCTGACCAGAGTAATAGTGGAGCAAAATCTGGAATGCTGCTAAAAACGTCATAAATCCAGTGACTTGTTCCTGAGAACTCAGACGCTTGAGTGCCTCGCAGAGATGAGTAGGCACGACAAAAGTAGAAGTGCCTGCCTGCTGGCTTTCCGCAGAAAGGTGAGGTCGATTGACTGAAAGCTTGAGAGGTGTTATTCCTGCCAACTGCTTTCGCCAGTAAGCCAGTTGGGTCTCTAAGACCTCACCCTGCAACCATTCTCGCTGCCAAAGGGCATAATCAGCGTACTGAAGCGGTAATGGGGCTAAAGGTGATGAGCGTCCAGCCACATATGCTTCGTACAATTGAGTCAGCTCGTGCATCAATACCTCGTTGGACCAACCATCAGTAATGATATGATGGATCGTTAGCAAGACCCGATGCTCTTGCATCTCCAGCCGTAGGAGATGGACTCGCAGTAAAGGCCCCTTATCTAGATTACAAGGATGCCTTGCATCTTGTCTGGCCACTTGCCGCGCTTGTAGCGCTCCTTGCTCTTGCTTCAGTCCACTTAGATCGATCACAGGGAGGTAATAACGAGCTGCTGGATGAATCACTTGCATCGGCTCACCTGCTTGCACTGCAAACGTAGTACGAAGAATCTCGTGTCGATGCATCAGCTTTTCTAGGCTTCGTTCTAACACTCTGGCATTTAACACTCCATGGAAATGCAGTACCTCTGTACCCTGATAGGCCGTGCTCTCCGGTTGAAGGCGGTCCATAAACCACAGACGTTGCTGGGCAAAGGAAAGCGGGAGGTCTTGTTTTCGTGGCATGGTCACTAGAGGTGGCATTGTTCTTTCTTTGCCAGCACGCAGTTGTCCCTCAATCTGCCTGGCTAATCCCGCCACTGAAGACGTCTCAAACAGGCTGCGCACAGAGAGTTCTACACCCATTGCGACTCGGATGCGTGAGATTACCTGTACGGCCAGGAGCGAGTGACCTCCCAAGTCAAAGAAACTCTCGTGAGGACCTACCTGCTCGGCTCGGAGAACCTCACGATAGATAGCCGAAACGACCTCCTCAACTGGGGTCCGTACCATTTCCCCTTGCGGATGTTCACATGCACTTTTTTCTGGTGCGAGAAGTGCACGACGATCCACTTTCCCGTTGGGCAAGAGAGGCAACGCATCCAGCAGGACAAAGAATGTTGGGACCATAT
>VBJK01000455.1:0-4719 GCA_005879655.1 Chloroflexota bacterium
ACACTTTCGTCGCGTTTCTCAACTGCTGTAATTCTTGCCTGTGACACGCCGCCTCTATGCTTACGCCTGTTTATATACAGGAACGTGACCAGCAGACTGACGAGGCCAAGCGCAAGGATGCCAATGGCCCAGGAGAAATTTTGCCGCCATAGCAAGACACTAAAGATGAGCATTAACGGAAAGTAGGAGCTGAAGAATAGCATACAACGCACGAACAGACTGGGCATATCCGTCTCCCTTCGGCTAAAATGTTTCACACCTCTTCCGTAGACTTTACCCCCAGTGCCTTCCTCCTGGCAACTAAATTTGTTGCAATATTACTAAATTGCTATGCTTTCTTTTATATTTTTGAATAACGCAAATTGATTACGCAAACTGTGTGAGCGTCAATGTTTTGTGGGCAAGCTATACATGTAAAGTCTTATTTACACAATTTATTGTGACATATAGAAAAAAATCGTAGCTGCGCAATTTATTGCGCCGTGTACGCCATAAACACCTGTAGAAGCACCATTTATTGCACCAGGGTCACAAACAAAGAAGAGCTGGCACAATAAATTGTGCGGCTACGGGTATTTTTGGCGAGCACGGCGCAATAAATTGCGCAGCTACAACTCTTCCTTTGTGGCTCTCGCGCAATAAATTGCGCAACTACGATGCATACCATTGCTCTCCCTGGCACAAAACATTGACCCTCACCCACGCAAACCTCTAGAACAAAGGTAATGCTAATTGCTCCGCATCAATGGGTGCTGGTTGCGTTGCCATGGGCGTGTCTTGTTGTTGTGCTGGTTCTGGCATGTTGGGGATGTCGATGTTTAGGGATGCTACGTCGATTTCGCCTGAGATGAGTTTGGGGAGGAGGAGGTCGCGAGTATAGCATAAATTCTTATTACTTTTTACCAGCATATGAATGCTACGAAAGAGAGGTGTTACTATCTCTCTAAATTGCATTAGGCTCTCTGAGTTTGGGTGAACAATCCAGAAACTATCAAAACATACTTTTTGTACACGTTGTCTTCCACTACTACCAGACATAGATTTTATTGCATGATTTCGTAGCTCATCCGAGCGTGCTATTAAATAGACAAACTCTGGACAAAGCGTTTTTGAACGTAAAACTATAAATTCTGTAGAGCCGAGTGCAACATCGTCTTCAGTAGAAAGAAACTGTACATACCCTGTCTTGCCATTCTCAATACAAGGAGTTATACGAGCAAAAAGAGTGTCACCGTTCTTAAATTTTGAGCCGCTATTACCCAAACGATACTCAGAGCTTTCAATAACCATGGAATTGTTTGATAGGCTTTCCATGGGAACGAACGGTTTCTCATTCTCCTTTGAGACTTTTGTATATGGATCGATTTCTACTCCCTGTGTAAATCTCACTACCTTCCACCCCTCCGGCACCATCCCCAACTCCGACTCCACCAGCTCATCCTGCTCATGGCCCGGATAGCGAAAACGCACAAACCATTCCTGATAAATCGCTTGTGCCATTTCTTCTAGGATGGCAATGCGTCGTGTGTTGTTTTCGATGAGGTCGTCGTAGGCTGAGAGGATAGCGGAGATTTTATGCTGAGTAGGAAGAGGAGGAACAGATATTTCAAAAGAAGGGAAAGATATCAGAGGAATACGATCTACAGTTGATCCAGAAAGTATATTTTGTGCTATTGTAGTTCGCCAATCTTCTCCAAAGAAATAATAAAATAAAAATGTTGGATTAATTTTTTCTGGATGCGGACGAATGAGTGCAAGCCTACGCCCCAGACATCCTCTAAAACCTCTTGGAATGATTGCATAGCGGTTTAATGTCGCCTCATAGGTAAAAACAATATCGCCTGGCTTTGGAACAACGCGCCTAGTCCATTGAGGGAAATCTTCTTCTGCAATATGCCGGATTTCTGATAAATCAAGTTTGCCGTCCTCAGTAACATTCTTTATTCCTAAGAATACCGGACCTTCTGAGGATGGCTTGGGTGTGGCATGCGGGCCATCATATAAAGCCACATAAACGTTCTCAATAGGAACCCTTTTCCAATTCTTACTCATATATTTTCATTCCCTAAAAGTTTTTCCATATTTATTGCAATGTGCTCTTCCAACTCGTGCGCCTCAGTATTGAGTACCTCTAACTCCTCATTTAATGCTTCCAGCTTTTCCTTAAAATCGAAATCGTCGAGTGCTCGTTCCGCTATGCCCACATACCGCCCAGGATTAAGACTCCATCCTTGTGCCTCAATTTCTGCCAGCGTCGCCACCTTGCACAACCCAGGCACATCTGCATACACATTACCCAGGAAAGTCTCTTGTAGTAATTTCTCACTGCCATTGTTTGTTTCTACATCTTCACCTCGGTAAAGACGCACAATATTGGCGATAAATTCGATCTGCTCAGGTGTTGTCCTCGCGTGCAGTGCCCAGCTTGCCTTTATCAAAGAACCAGAGAGTACATGGCAATGTCACAGTATAAAAGAAGTTGGGACTGATAGAGACGATAACATCTACCGCTTTCCTCTGAAGCAGTTCACGACGAATATCTAGTTCCGAGCTGCGAGCATCGCTGGCGGAGTTGGCCATCACAAAGCCAGCACGTCCATGCTCATTGAGCGCACTATAAAACATCTGTATCCAGAGGTAATTAGCGTTGTCCGTACGAGGGATAGCAATGGGATAGCGCTTACTTTCTCCTGCCAGCTTTGTTTTATCTACGCCACTCACATTGAACGGGGGATTAGCCATCACATAATCAAATTCACCCCAGAGGCCATGTATCTCACCGTAGAGGCTATTCACAGGTTGAATATTCCCTGAGAGACCATTAACGGCCAGGTTCATACGGCACAGGTGCACAGTTTCCTCCATAATTTCCTGGCCCCAGATCGAGATATCGTCCTCCGGCTTGTGCTGATGATTGCGTACAAAGCGTGCACTCTGTACAAACATACCACCGGAACCGCAAGCTGGGTCAAAGATGCGTCCACTAAAAGGCTCGATAATCTCCACAATCAATTGCACAATCGAGGTGGGTGTGAAGAACTGGCCGCCGCGCTGCCCTTCGGCCATAGCGAACTTGCTCAGGAAATATTCGTAGATCTTGCCAAAGACATCGCCCTCTATAGCGAATGAGATACTGTCAAGTGCCTTGAGCAGGGCGAAGATATTGCTGGTGCTGAGCCGCGTGAAGCTTTTGGGGAGTGCGCCATTCACGTCGGTATTTTTTTCTTCGATGGCACTCATGGCCTCGTTGATGGTCTTGCCCATAGCGGTGTTTTCGGGCAGTTTCAGTAGTTCGTCAAACTGGGCAAATGGGGGAAGTACCAGTGCGCCACGTGCTACGTAGTCATCGTCGGTGATCTCGTAGCCTGGTGGGTATGCTGCCTGTAGCTCTGCCGTCACTTTTTTGAAGCGTTCACTGGCGAAGCGCAGGAAGATGAGGCCAAGCACGGGTTCTGAGTATTCGGAGGCTTTGAGGCCAGAGTTGGCGCGTAAGTCGTCGGCAATGGCCCATAATCGTTTCTCTATCTCGTCTAGCTTTGTTGCCATGTCGGGTCCTTCTAGCAAATGTGTTGTGTCACTGGTTGCGGATGTGACAGGGTGCACATCAATTTTTTACAGGCTAGCGATGCATGTAAAGATCGTAGTTGCGCAATTTATTGTGCCGCGCACCCCAAAAAGAATCTGTAGTTGTGCATTGCATTGTGCCTGTTTTCTTTGCTCGTAGCTCTAGCGCAATAAATTGCGCAACTACGGGATGTGCCACTCCTCTCCTCAATGCAAAAAAAGAAGGCGGGTGCGATCGGGTTCGCTATGAACAGTATAGCAAAGAGTGCTGAAGAGAGATAGTGGGTACGAGGGCAACCACAAGGGATTACCCCTACAATGGTACGGTATACCACTGGCCGATTCGTACCATTGTAGGGGCAATCCCTTGTGGTTGCCCTGGGGAGAGGGGGTTTATTTGAACAGTATTGGCACCACCCCAGATTGGCTAATAGAGACAAAAAGTGGGATCTCCATCCTTTGGGGGGAACTCCGCCCAAAGGATGGAGACTCAAAAAGTTCACCAATAATCAACAAACGGCTGGTTCATGGAGCACGTCTGGTAGACCTGCGGCCTTGAGTTGTGCCCCATATCTATGCCAGAAGGCAGCAGGCCCCTCGCGCATAAGAATGTCTGATCCGGTGCGCTTTCGTTCCCGTGCCAGTTCTTTGGCAATCTCCGCATATGCCTGGAGCAAAGGCCCTTTCTTTTTGGAGATATTTTCTGTATGGCTACGATACTGGAACAATACTTCAGCAACATTTCCTACAGCATATTTCTCAGCCACGCGCAACCAAAGATCATAGTCATCCGCGAGCAAAAACTCGTCACGATAATTGCCGACAGCTTCACAGGCTGACTTACGTATCATTACAGAACCATGTACGAAATGATTTCTTGTTAACAAATGGGTAGGCTCTACCATGACTACCTCCAAGACAGCGGCATGACGACTGATCCCTGGGCTTCTGAACACTTGTCCTGTTTCGTCGATCAATTCCATATAAGTACCAATCAATCCACAATCAGGGTTTTCCTCTAAAAAAGTATATTCCTTTTGCAACCGGTCAGGTAATGATATATCATCTGCATCGTGTGATACCAGATACTTTGCTCTTGCTAATGCTATGCCCCTCCTTCTTGCATGTGCCATCCCTTTATTTGTCTGGTGTACG
>VBJK01000455.1:4936-22075 GCA_005879655.1 Chloroflexota bacterium
CTTGCTCAGAGGTAGGCAACGTGCCTATCCACGGCTTCCCGAGTACCTTTTCTGTCACGGTCATCACTTGATACTGGGAAAGATGTTCGGCAAAATGCTCTAACACCGGGGTAAGATCTAGCCCAAGCTCTGTATGTCCGATCACATAATTACGCAGTTTTTCTTCTACCGTTAATGTATACTTGGGACCAGACGGCCTGCCAAAGCGATGCATCCACAGCAGCCAGGGCAGACAGAGACAGTGTCTGCCAGCTTGCCGGAACTTTTCATGAATATAGCCTTCCTCTCCACCAAACCCCCGAAACTCAGGATTAAAGCCGAGCCAGGCACGTTTCGTACAACTGAATACACCTAAACCTTGCATGGGGATCTCGAAAGGTTCACCATTGGGGTCCTGCCCTCTAGGATCATTGCCCCACGTTCCCCACATTTGTGCTCTCCACTGTGGCTCGAAATGGGTAGCAATAGTTTTCTTATCATCCAAGAGCAAGGGACCTTGCAGCAGATCATTGCAAGCAGGATGCTCGCGGTAGAACTGTTTGAGTCGGGCAATGGCACCCGGCGCAAATAACACATGGCAATCGCAACATAAGACCGCATTACCTCGTGCTTCCCTAAAGACAAGATCGCGGGGAGCCGCCGTACCAGTGACATCTGTTGCTCTGATATAGCGTGCCCCCTTAATCCACCTTTCGACCAGTTTTTTGGTCTCATCGCACCCATAGTTATCAATCACCAGCAGCTCTGTATGCTCTAGATCCTGGTAGAGTTGGAGAGCCTGCAACGTGAAGTACACCCCATCAAAGTCGTTATAGACTGCCATCCCTATGGTCAGTTCTATATCCTTCGACTGCTCCTGTATTGGCGTAGAGGGCATCGCTGGCAGTTCCACACTTGTAGATGGAGCAATAACAGTGCTCCTGCCTTCTTCAGAGGTGGCCGTGAAAACGGATGAGAAAGGAGCCACCGTCAGACTCACAGCTGAGAGTTCCTCCACATCATCCTCAGTAGTCGGTTGTACTTCCAATGCCTCAATGCGCAGCAGCAACCGTCCCTGTTGGCTGAGCGCATGAAACTGGACCCAGACCACCAAGAGCAAGAGCGCTGACAGAACCACGGCAATCAGCAGTCCGATACGCTGAACCATGCTCAGTGGAGCAAGCCAATCTAGCACGCCAGGACCGACATTATACTGGCCCTGCCAGAGCATGAAAGCGACGATACCAGCGAGCACAAGGTGAAATCCCAGCTTCAGCCAACTTCCGATCCCTGTGTGCCTTTGCCCAACATCATGACGCTCTGGCTGCCGCCCACGGACTAGCTGGGAGCCAATGCTAGCTACGGAGAGCAGTAACAAGGCACATGCAGCACGAGTAGCCCACCAGGCAGTGAGCGTCGGTATGAGCGCCACAGCCACCACCAGCTCAGCTAGCGGAAGCAAGACAGCAAAGCCGCGCAAGGTCTGTCGTGAGCCAGCTATATTAGCCAATTTAGCCAGTCCGGCCCTGACAAAAATGAAAGCGAGTAGCAAACGTAAGAACAAAAATGCTAGACCCATAAAGTTCTCTTTTCCTTAAAGCTGACAGGACTGCTTATTCAGCAGTCCTGCCACTGAGCACCGATCATGCTCAATCTGCTCTAGTGCAGAACCCCAAAACCCTTTGGGGAATGGGAGAATTTGGGGACACCCCAAAACCCGCCAGGGTGACTTCGCCAAATGCCACCCCCAATCCCTACCACCTCTCGTGTTTCTGCACTAGACATTAGTGACCTGCGACACCGCTATTGGTAATAGGCGGTTTGCTGGTAGACACCTTGAGCAGCAGATGCTACTGAGAAGTTGTTGGTGGAACCGTTGTTGGTGGAACCGTTGTTGGTGGAACCGTCGTCGGTGGAACCGTCGTCGGTGGAACCGTCGTCGGTGGAACCGTCGTCGGTGGAACCGTTGTTGGTGGAACCGTCGTCGGTGGAACCGTTGTTGGTGCAACTGTGGTTGTGGTTGTTGGTGGACAGGTCGTTGTCGTCTTTGGTGGATGGGTCGTTGTCGTCTTTGGTGGATGGGTCGTTGAAGGTTCGTCTTTCTTGCTATGCGCCAGAACTTGCTGTGGGAACAACCCAGCCAAAGAGCCACCACCCACTACCCCCAGAACCCTTTTGAGGGCGTGGCGACGCGATGCTGGGGTGGCCAGGGCTTTGGTAAATGCATCAAAGGTTTTCGGTTTCATTTTTGTTTATATCTTTCTATAGGAACAATGGGTACTTCACATGCACGTGACAACACGCAAAACATATAATGACTTTCACATGGATAGGACAGCATGTAAAGCATAAAGGAAGATCATCACTGGAGAGGAAAAGTCCTCGGATCAGGTCTCTTGTCATGAAGTGTCATAGAAACATGCCAGTGAAGACGAGAGATTAGGGTGCAGATGAGCACATTCCCCAATGAACTCATCCGTGTTGGCATCTGCCAGCACAGAGCTAGCTGTGCATGAGCTGGATTAAATCGATTACAAGATGTGTACAAGATAAAGGTGGACTCGGCAAAAGTGAGTCGAGCTAAACTACCACACAAGCAACTCCATATAAAGAAGGGATCAAGCCACATTCTTGTTAAAAAAAACGTGCTACCGATTTAGCAACTCTTGCCGCCTAGTATACCTCATAAATTAATAAATTACAATGCATAGATATGACCAGATAGGGCTTTGAAGTTTAGTAGGTTAGTCATGGTATATCGATGGTATGTCATACTGTGTGAAGCAGTACTAAAATGAACAAAATTGAACGAGATACTGTCAAGCGCATTGAGGAGGGCGAAAGAGATAATCACAGAGTGCCTAGTAAGCAACTTAATATGAAAGAAATTTCATGTAAAAAAATGTATGAAGGGTGCTATAATAATCGGGTTAAAGCTAGAGCTAGCGATTTTAATTTTGTTCATGATATCTAGCTTAACTACTCTATGAGAGAGGTGAAGTCTCAGGTGATATTACAAACTGACCGGACTACTGAATGAGGGGAAGTTCTTCCCATTCTTATGAAGTTTTATATAGAATGTTGAGGATTATCGATGACAGTCCCCTTCGTGCTCACAGATAAGTTGGACTTTGATGAGCATCATTTTCGTGTCTACGAGCCAAATGGCAGTCCAGAAGCAGATTGGCTGAGTCCTCTGGCTCAGGAGTACATAGAACTTCTCACTCATCGTGAAACTGCTCCTAGAAAAATAATCATCAATCAAAGCGATCTACAGATGGATGTATCTCGCATCCAAAAATACCTGAAGAAGGCATCTATCCCAAAGTATAAAGCAGGAAATTTTAATGTTGTTCGTAGCGACTTCGGCGAGCTTCTCTGCTATATGATTCTTGAACGTGACTACGGCACGTCATTTGGAGCTAAAAGCATATGTCACCGTGAGCTGAGAGATAGCACAGGTCGTGGTATAGATGCGATTGGTATTGAACTCGATAATGAAGGGCTACTCACGCTTGTACTTTGCGAAGTCAAGGTGTCTGATGAAAAAAAATCTCCTCCTCACGTTGTCGATGATAGTGAAGACAGCCTGGGTAAACAACACCGCCATCATCTGGATAACTTAGATGAAGCTACAAAAGATAAAGTATGGCGTGCAATGAAATTTACGAAAGACCAAGACACTGCTGATCTTTTAACAAGAGCAGCAATCTGCCTTGAAGAGAAACAATTAGGTAAGCTCCGTATTATTATAAGTAGTGTCTTAATTCGTCCAAAAACAAAATATACACAAGCTGATTTTGGAAGTTTCCGAAAAAAACCGAGCAAGTACGATCCTGCCACTATTCGGTTCCTGGTCGCTTGCATTCCCGCTGACACAGATGTTATCATTAATAAATGGTATGACGTTGTCGAAAAGACGGAGGCACCTCTTTGAATAACACCTTACTACAGACAACGTTAAAAGATCTGAACATCCCCTTTTTTATTCAGCAAGCAGATCATGCCACTCTTGCTCGCATGATTGCTTCATCGCAAACAGACGATACCAATCAACACACTCCAGAGAAACTCCCAAGATACGGGTTCATTTATGAAAAACAAGGCATAAGAGTATTCAAGCAACTGATGGCCAAACAAAAAAATGTAAATAAAAATGATATGCTTGAACACTTCCAAAAAGCCTTCATCTGTTGGCGTGCTCTTGTCTCACTGCCAGAGGAGCCACACAAACCACTCAATGGTCATATTTCCACTACTGGCATCAGATTTGTTGAAAAAGAATTTCAAGATGAACTGCTCCCTGCCCATTTAACGCTTGCCTTTCGTCTCGGTGTATCGGGTCTCCTTGCAGAACTCACAGCAGAAGCACGTCTGGATTTAAAAAAATTTCAGTTCTCACCGCAAGAAAATCTTCAAGCCAATTGGCGTAGTATTGTTGTTGAATATATCTTTAGCGCATTTGTTCTTCTTGTCCGCAAAGATAAAGGCTGGGAAGATATTCATCAGGCGTTAACTAGTATCAATAGATTAAGACAATTCCAGGATAATTATGAAGAGCACTATCTTGAAAGCATAGAAGAATCAGAAGAACAAACTTTAGCAGCACTTGAACTCATCGGCCTTTATCATCTTGCTCAGCTCATTACTCTTGTGGGTGAATATCTTCAAACAGGTGAGCCGGGCAACGATAAAGTAAATCTTCGTCTAGATCGTCATCATGAACAGGCAACAGCTACTTTTGAAGAAACAAAGCAACCATTACTAGCACATCTGGCTGACCTTTTATGGGCCGGATGTAGAGAGCTGGTACAAAATGCTATTTGGACACATGTAAGTCGTCTCGGTGAAAATGCCCAAAAATATGTGCAATTGCTTACCGCAAGCGCCCGTGAGCAACCTGTACTTGAACTTTGGCCGAGTCAACAAGAGGCATTTCGTCGTCATTTACTTGACTCTTATCAACGAGCTATCCTCGTGGAAATGCCAACTAGTGCTGGCAAAACTCTTCTTGCAAAATTTGCGGTCATCCAAACTAAAGCTCTCAATCCAAATAGTGTTATCGCCTATGTTGTTCCCACACGGGCCCTGGTTAATCAAGTAACTCTCGACTTCAGGATGGATTTTCGTCAGATTATGCAAGTAGAACAAACTATACCAGTTTTTGAGCTAGATCCTACAGAAGAACGGCTTCTCAAAAATAATGTTGATATCCTTGTTACAACACCTGAAAAGCTTGATCTTCTTATTAGAAGTGAACATCCTGTCACAAAAAAAATTTCTTTGGTAGTTGCTGATGAAGCCCATAACATTGGTGAAGGGGATCGTGGTGCTCGCTTAGAGCTATTACTTGGCACTATTAAACGTGACCGACCAAGAGCACGTTTTTTGCTACTATCACCTTTTTTACCGAATGGTCAAGAGCTTGTGCAATGGCTTGGTGATGATCAAGCTCTACCACCCATTTCCATTGACTGGAAACCAAGTCGCAAATTGGTTGGTTCAGTCCAATCAACAAAAAGTCAAGGCCAATGGACATTAGAATTTGAGACCTTACCAACCGCTCACGTAATGGACATACGCCCATTTATGAAAATTAATGTTGGACAAATCTCTGCTCGAATTACTTCTATTGAAGCACTTACAGAGGCAACTGTTCAGGCTCTATCAAAGCGCGGGACGCTACTTATTCTTTGTCATGGCCCTGGAACATCGGTCACACGAGCTAAACAAATCACCACAAATTGGAGACAGAACTTGGTAAGCATTGCGATATTGCACAATGTTTACGCCATGGAGTAGCTTACCACCATGCTGGACTTTCCCAAGAAGCACGGTGGCTTATAGAAGGACTTATTCGAGACCGTCTAGTAAATGTCGTCTGTGGTACAACTACTCTTGCCCAAGGTATTAATTTTCCCATCACAACAGTCATCATAGAAACGCTGCGCAAAGGGAAAACAGGAAGATTATCCTTCCAGGACTTTTGGAATATTGCAGGTAGAGCAGGGCGTACGCTTATTGATGTTGTTGGAACTATTGTTTTTCCTACCCCAAGTAAAGCAAAGCGACAAGAATATATTGACTTTCTAAAAAATGATGCTAAGGAAGTAGCAAGTCAGCTCATGGAACTCATCGCGAATGCAGATGAAATTAGTAAGAAGTTTGATCTTGAAACCCTACGAGCCAATTCAAGGCTGTCTCCTCTTCTTCAATTTCTTGCCCATGCAATGCGTGTGTCTGGGAATGAAAATTTGGCTGATGAAGTTGAAGAGCTACTAAGGGCTAGTCTCGTCTATCACCAAGTTCAAAAACGAAGTCCAGATGCAGCGGGAAAGTTAATTAAAATCTGCCGCTCTTATTTAGAACATGCCCGCCAATACCAAAGCATTCTCGACCTTGCTGATCGCACGGGTTTTGCGACTCCAAGTGTTCTCGAACTTCTCTCTCGAAAGGAACATAACAACGAGATCACTCGCGCGATAAATTGGAGATCGAGCAGATTGTTCGGTAATAATATAAATCCATTGAGAAAGCGTATAGAAGCTATTGCAGATCTACCAGAAATAAGGCTTGGACAAGATGAAGGCTATTCTCCCAATGCTGAGAAGGTCGCACGTATCTTACGTGACTGGGTGAATGGAAAGACCCTCGAAGAATTGGCTCAGAATTATGGAAACCAGGATCTTGAGCCAAGTAGACAAGTTGTAGATTTCTCCAAGTACCTATTCTCAATACTAAGCACCATATCATGGGGTATTGGAGCGTTAGAAACAGTATGCTTGGGTAATGAACAATCACATATTAGCGACATAAACTATATTCCATCTATGATATTCTTTGGAGTGCAAAGAAAAGAAGCTATTTGGCTACGTATGGCTGGTGTTCCCCGTATTGTGGCTAATGGTCTAGCTGACATTTGGAAACAGAGTATTGCCGATGAGCCAAAAAGCTATGACGGAATTCGTGAGTGGGTCGCCAACCTATCAGATAGTGACTGGCAAAAAGCTATTCCCAGTGGAACTACTTTAACGCCAAGCGATATGCGCTTGATCTGGCAGGACTTCATGGGAGAAAGGGATAAGGCAGGATATTAACCACTAAGCATGGTGGCAACCAACGATGAGGATCGTTAGTTGCTACCATGTTTCGCAGCTTTATTTAACGCTTGCGCTTAATTTCATAGCAACGACTTAAACACCCCATGTATACAGCCGAGGAAAACCTCCACCTCACCCTACTCCACCGTCACCGACTTCGCCAAATTCCTCGGCTGATCCACATTACACCCCCGCGCCACCGCTACATGGTACGCGAACAACTGCAACGGAATAATCACTAGCAGAGGACTAAACACCTCCAGCGTTGCAGGCACGTAGAGCAGATCATCAGCGTGCTGCCGGATCTGCGTATCGTCCTCCGTCGCCACAACAATCACACGCGCATCGCGCGCACGCACCTCCTGAATATTGCTCACCACCTTTTCGTAAACGTGCGAGGCGGTCGCAATCGCAACCAACGGCGTCTCAGGATCGAGCAGAGCAATCGAACCGTGTTTGAGTTCACCCGCCGGGAAGCCCTCAGCGTGTATGTATGAGATCTCTTTGAGTTTGAGCGCACCCTCCAGCGCTGTGGGGAAGCCAACACCACGCCCGATGAACATCATACTACTGCAATGCGCCATACGCTTCGCCAATGGCACGATGCAATCATCTACACTATCTGACTGTGTGAGAATCCGCTGAATTTGCTCCGGTAGCAATTCCATGCTAGCCAGGATCTGACCCATTTGCTCTTCCTTGATATGCCCTCGTAACTGGCCAAGGTAGAGACCCAACAGGTAGAGTATAGCCACCGAACTAACGAACGTTTTTGTGGCAACAACACAGATCTCCGGTCCAGCTTGCAGGTAGAGCACTGCATCAGCGAGCCGCGTAATCGCACTGGCCACAATATTGGTGATCGCCACAACGGGCGCGCCACGCTCACGCGCCTGCCGGATACCCACAATGGTATCTAGTGTTTCACCGGATTGAGTTACCGCCACACACAGCGTCTCCGGCCCAACAATGGGATCGCAGTAGCGAAACTCCGAAGCGGTAATCGCCTCAACTGGCACGCGCGCCCACTTTTCAATCGCGTATTTGGCCAGCAGACCAGCATGGTATGAGGTGCCGCACGCAATAATCACAATGCGCTGGATATGATCGAGCGCTCCACTTTGTCGCAAGTTTGCTAGCTCTGCAAGGTACAACTCTCCCTTATGCACACGACCCAACAAGGCCCGCCGTAATGCTTCAGGCTGCTCGTGAATCTCTTTAAGCGCAAAGTGCGGATAGCCACCCTTCTCAGCTGCCTCAATATCCCATTCAACCTTGAGTGGCTGGCGCTGTATCACCGTACCATCCTGCTTGACGATAGAGACGCTGCGGGAACGTAATTCAACCACATCGCCCTCTTCCAGCACGACAATCGTACGCGTATGCTTGAGCAAGGCCGGAATATCCGATGCCAGGAAATTTTCCTGCTCCCCCAGTCCCACAATGAGTGGTCCTCCATTGCAGCGCGCACCCACCAGTACATCGGACTGCTCACGACTCACAACGGCAATAGCGTATGTTCCCTCAACATGATGTAGAGCCTGCCGTACTGCCTCCGCGAGATTACGTTTGGCCTCCGCAAAGTAGGACTGTTCAATCAGGTGCGCGAGCACTTCTGTATCGGTCTCTGAGCGGAAACTATGCCCGCTTTGCACTAATTTCTGGCGTAACGCGGTATAGTTTTCGATAATGCCGTTGTGCACGACCGTGATCATACCGGTACAATCAGGATGGGGATGAGCATTCGTCTCATTGGGACGGCCATGGGTGGCCCAGCGTGTATGACCGATGCCAAGTGTACCCTGGCCGGGGCGTGAACCGTTCTCGACGGTGGCGATCAGATTAGCGATCTTTCCAGCGCGCCGGTGCAGTTCAAGTGAGCCTGTAGAGGTAAGAACCGCGATACCAGCGGAGTCATATCCGCGATACTCAAGTTTACTCAGGCCATCAAGCAATATGGAAGTAACGTCAGTGCCGTGCTGGCCGACGTAGCCGATGATACCGCACATGAGGTCGGGTATCCTTTCTTATTAAGAAATCACCTATACCACCTGAAAAATGGTATAAGCTCTCTCCATCACTGATTGTCTTTTGTAGAGGTTGTCACCAACCGGCTTTGTAGACTCTCTTCGCAGGGATGTGATGAAACCCTGAAGGCTCCCCGCTGATGCTTCCGAACAGCCTTCACCTCGTCAACCGTGGCTTCCTCCTAATAGCCCGGCCCATGCGCTACTAAACCAGACATTGTTCCTGACAAAAGTATAGCATTACCGTGAGGCACTTTGCCACGAAGTGCACGTCATTTTTTACATCAAGGAGATGTAGCTGCGCAATTCATTGCGCCGTGCTCACAAAAAAACATCCGTAGCTGCACAATTCATTGCGCCTGTTTTCTTTATTTGTGGCCCTAGCGCAATGAATTGCGCGGCTACGTCTCCCTGGTCCATAAAATGACGTGCACCCGGTTTAGCCTCTGAAGAGGCTATCCCGATAATGATTTGTAATAGGTAAACGACGATCGCGACCAAAAGCGCGTGGCGTAATTTTTATCCCTGGCGGTGCCTGGCGACGCTTGTACTCACTAATATCGACCAAACGCATAACTCGTTCAACTATCGCAGGTTCAAAGCCCATTGCCAGCATCTCCTCAAAGCTGCGATCATCTTCCACGTACGCATTGAGAATGGGATCAAGCACATCATATGGTGGCAGACTATCGACATCCTTCTGATTGGGACGTAGCTCGGCAGATGGTGGCTTATTAATGACCTCTTGCGGGATAACTGGCGTCTCGCCGAGCGTGTTGCGATATATGCAGAGTTCATACACTAACGTCTTCAGCACATCTTTGATCACGGCAAAACCGCCTGCCATATCACCATAGAGCGTACTATAGCCCGTCGCCATCTCTGATTTATTGCCCGTGGTAAGGACCAGTGGTCCGAGTCTATTGGAGATGGTCATCAGAATATTGCCGCGAATACGCGCTTGCAAGTTTTCCGCTGCCAAGCCAGGATACTCGTCGCCTAGCGCTGGTCGCATCATCTGCAACGATTGGCGGAACGTCTCCTCAATGGGAATAGTCAGGTACTGAATACCCAGGTTCTCAGCCAATTGTTGCGCATCGGTCTTGCTCCCCTCCGACGAGTAGCCGGATGGCATAGAGACGCCCAGTACATTTTCGGGTCCCAGCGCATCGGCGGCGATCGCAGCAACCAGACTTGAGTCGATCCCACCTGAGAGGCCAATGACAACTTTGCTGAAACCGTTCTTCCGTACATAGTCTCTGGTACCCAACACGAGCACTGAGTAGATCTCCTGTAGACGGCCCATCTTTGCGGCGATGCGTTGCGGTGCACCTAGTACAAAACCACTTGACATGCCAGGCATTTTTTGCTTAGAATCACATACATCTGGGAATGTGGTAGGTGACATCAGGTTTTCGCTACTCCCTCTCTTGAGAGATTGTAACAACACAGGTACTTCTTCTGGCGTCACCTGCCAGCGTTCCTGGCGGCGGCGCGGATCGTGCAAACGCGAACGGAAGACCGAGGCAGTATCCAGATCGACAAGCAATAGGTCTTCTACTAACTGTTTTGCACGTGCCACAAGCAGACCCTGTTCGTTAAAGACCATACTGCCACCATCAAAGACCAGTTCGTCCTGCCCACCAACCAAGTTCAGGTAAGCAATGATCACGCCATTATCGACGGCACGCGTGGCAATCATCTCTTCGCGTACGACACCTTTGCCAGTATAATAGGGCGAGCCATTGATGTTAATCACCACTTCGGCACCCGCACGCGCCTGCTTGGTCAGTGGTCCAGTAGGATACCAGATATCCTCACAGATGTTCACACCGACATACACGCCATTGATGAGGAAAATGGGAGCGAGACGACCAGCTGCGAAGTAGCGATTTTCATCAAATACGCCATAGTTGGGCAAGAAGTGCTTGTGATAGGACCCGACCAGTTGTCCCTCATGGATAATGGCCGCAGCATTGTAGATATCGTGGTCGCGGTCTACATAGCCGACGACGCTAGTTAGACCAGGAAAATCGCAGCTGGCCTTCACCAGCGTCTGCAACTTACGTAAATTGGCGGCAACAAAACCAGGCTTGAGCAAGAGATCTTCGGGAGGGTAGCCGGTAAGAGCCAGTTCGGGAAAGCACACAATATGTGCCCCTGCGGCGTGCGCCTGCTGCATCGAGGAAAAGATTTTGTGTGTGTTCCCTTCCAGATCGCCGACGGTGACATTGATCTGGGCAAGGGCCAAGCGAAGCGGTATGATATTCATAAGATTTTTACTTTCTAGAGGAGTTTCCCTTCATTATGACGACCATTTATAATTTTGCCGTGCTTTTTTCGTTTGTGGCCCCTTTTACGGTACTGATCTATCTGGCTGGACTGCTCTTTATTCGTCCGCCAAGGACAGTACTTGTTGCCTCACTGCTCGGTGGCCTGGCAATGGGCCTGCTCAACATGCTGACCGACCTTGCTGCGTACCATGCCCATTGGTGGCATTATACCCTTAAAGAGTTAATTTTACATGTGCCAGTGCCCTTTTATCTGACACCAGTCTTGATCTATGGCAGCTTGGCCTATCTGCTGATCTGGCGTTTGTGGCCGGGCAAGGCCGGTTGGGTAGCGCGTGCCCTGCTGTTTGGGCTACCCGTCTTCGGTATAGTGCGCGACATCTTTAGCGTGCAGGTGGGCGCTTCGTATATTGCATGGGATAGTATACTCGCTATTCCGGTGACAGTGGTCATGTGGCTACTCATGTTCTACGCAGGCTTCTTTCTTTTCAGGAGTCTCGCGCCATCCAGCAAAGCCAGCCCGGAGAAAATCTCAATATCAAGTCAAAAAGCGCCAAATTAGTCCATTTTCTACTTGACAAAAAGCAAAGAGTATGCTATAAATATGAGTGTTAAGAACTTTCTGGATGCAACAGAGATAGTCTGGTTGCCAACCTTGCACGATGGTGACTTCTCTTGACACCCAAACGGCTCCTGTGTTTTTGTTGTTTCGTAGTGACTTCGCTTATTTCACCTTGATGCTCTTGATGCAGATGACCTCTTCTTTTCTTATGCCTCCCCGTGGGAGTATGGAATTGAGGAATATAGGCTGTTAGATCTCTCCTCTGCCAATTCCATGCTCCTGCGGGTTGATGGCATTATTATCAGATAATCATTATTTTCATTACTCCATTTGAAAATCTCTTACTCAAAGGAGGAGCGGCGTCTTGTTTTACAGACACGTATACTGACGACCGGTATGCCTATTGACATACTGACCTGTATACGTTTATACGCTGCATAGCGCATGGATAAAAACTTGCTATTAGAGTACCTGTTTTGCCGTCGCGCGCCGATGACAGAGCAAGAGGGGGCGATCCATCTCCATAGCGTGCTATGCGAGACTGCACCCCATTTCTATGCTCGGCTCTTAAGTGATCCAGTGACAGATATCTCGCATAAGCGCGAAATTCTCGTTAATCTCCTTTGGAATCCTGCGGGCCATGAGGTTGCACGTCAGCGTATTCTCGCCGAACTGTATACATTACCATTTACAGAGGCATTGGATGTCGTATCGGTTATTCGTCTCCAGCGTATCAACCGTAGCCGTGCGCGCGCACTGGTGCTGGCATTTTTACTTGGTCATGAGCAGTTTCCATTGCTGGCCGCAACCAGGAAACAGCGTGTCACCCACCTGCTCAAACACGCTTTAGGTGAGCAAACATGGTCGGCGGCCAAGCGCTTTCTGGCACACAGTACACCGGAAGGTGAGGCGTTCCTGCAACGTGAGCTACTGCGCTATGCGTGGCGCGAGGATACTACACAGGCACGCGAAGTACTGTGTTTCCTAGCTGGTGTACCATTTAAACCAACCGATCCTGCCCTGGCGAAAAGTGTAGCGGCACGTGAGGAGTTAGAGCAAGGGCAGGGCTTGCCTTTAGAGACACTATTAGGTATGCGTGGCATCTTTCACAAACAGGTGCCGGTCGGCAAGGTACGCCATTTAGCGGCGACACGCCTTATGACACGTAGCGATGAACCGTTGACGGCACTATATAAAGAAGTGTTTTTAGAGGCCGCAGGTCTTGCCAGGTCAGCGGCCATTCCTGAGCAGAAGGCAAGTCCATCTGCCGCACTTTACCAAGCATTTGCCCCGCTCTTTGCGGCATCTGACATCAATTACGATCTAGCTGGTCGCCTGGCACAGGCTGTGGAGGCTATCCCGTTGATCGCGGGCCGTCTTGCCATCGTACTTGACCTGTCGGCTTCGATGCTCTCTTCGGGAGAGCGCCTGTACCATCCAGCTGCCTTAGCGCTGGCGCTGACGCGTCTGCTTCAGGAGCGTGTGCAGGAAGTCATCTTGCACCAAGTTGGTGGCGCTATGACGGACAAGGATGATCAGCTGCCACAGCCACAAGGGGCAACCGATATAGCAAGCGCATTGCTTGCTGCTGCACGGCAACAGCCTCAAGCAATCGTAGTAATTACTGATGGGTACGAGAACGTACGACAGGGAGATACAACACAGGTTGTTCACGGTTTGCGCTTGCTTGGATTGCAAATGCCGATCTATCAGGTTGTACCGCTCTTTACCGCAGCGGAGAAGCTGACGCAGCGTCGTTTGAGTGAAGAGGTGCCAGTGCTTCCGCTGGCGCACGAGGATGGTGTACGCGAGGTACTAGCTTATACCTTACTGGCGAAGGCCCAGAATCCTCTCACTCCAGAGGAATTGGAGCAACTGCAAAAGACCTTATTGGCGAGGTAAAACCATGACCATGTATAACACAGAAGCGACTAAAGCGTTCACTGACCTCCTGGCTGGTCTACAGCCAGGAGTAATCCAGACGCGCAACACGTTCTCGCTGGTCCCGCTCTTGCCAACGGAACAGCGAGCGGCATTCGACCAGTACGTAGCCCCCTTGGAGCATCTAAAACTGATACGGGTACAGACCTATGGTACATTGATCTTGCAGAACGTAGCGCCACAAGGGCAGCTGATCGCGCCAATGCATGTAGGCTTCTTTCAGCCAGGAGCACAGAACCATGCCACCAGTCGTGTCGTGATCCTAGCCGATGGCAAGCAGATTACCGTCAACGACTGCTTCTGTGTGCAGCAGACGCAGGGAGGCTTATTGCAGGAGGCTCAGCAACGTTTTATTATTCTGCCGTTGGGCTTGCGTAAGGCGGCATTGGCCAAACGCGGGGACAACAGCTTCTCTCGCCTATGGCAGGATATTGACTTGCATAACCGTCGCTATGGTATTGCACGCGGTGGACATCTGGAACGTTTTCTGCGTCCCTACTTCCCGCGTTTGCAGCCGTTCCGTCACGCCTTTGAAATCTTGCCCCAGCAGGTTGGTGCGGCATACTTTATTGCGGGCCAACTGGTCGGTATCGAGGTTACGCCAAATGCAGCCTATTGGCGAGATGTCGGGCCAATCCTGAACATTTATTGCTATGGTGCTGCGGCATTGCTTGCTCAACGCTATCGCCTCAAGGCAGAAGAGCAGAAGATTGATCTGGAAGGGCTAGCTGATCTGGACGATCTGGCACAACGCTTGCGGGAGGCACGCGAGTGGGAGGCTGCTGTACGGGCTGATCTCATTCAAGAGGTCGCGGCTCTGCCATGGCAGTCTTCTGTAGAGGATGAGACTCATGGCTTGCGCGCTTTGTATGTGCAGCAGGGTGAATGGGTGGGGCAGGTGGTGAAGGAGAAGGATGAGGTGGTGTATGTGTCGCTGTTTCGGGATGTTGTGGTGGATGAGGTATAGAGTCATCTATCAGGTGTGACAAGGGGAGCGTGACCAGTTTTCCCATCGATCTGCCTACGCGTCAGCAAAGCCTGCGCCAGACACTCGATTGGAGCTACAACTTACTCGAACTAGGAGAGCAGCGCATTTTTCGCCGCCTCGGCGTATTCGTTGGTGGCTGTTCGCTAGAGGCGGTAGAAGCGCTAGCTAACTTACCAGATGATTTGCCCCTAGATGTGATCAGCCACGTCGCAGCGCTGATTGATAAAAGCCTGCTCAATCAGGAAGAACAAGCAGATGGGAATCCACGCGTGAGCATGTTGGAGACAACACGAGAATATGCATTGGAGCAGTTACATGCCAATGGTGAGCAGGCGACGCTACGTTGCGCATATGCCAGATACTATTTGAGGTTGGCCCAAACTGCCGAGGGCTTTCTGCTTGGCCGGGAGCAGCGTGTGTGGCTCGATCGCCTCGATCAGGAACGGAACAACCTGCGTGCGGCACTACGTTGGGCGGCTGAAAGCAACGATGAGGCAGCTATTGAAATTGGCTTGCAGCTGGGCAGCGCGTTATGGCAGTTTTGGGCTTATCGGGGGTATCTGGAGGAGGGGCGCGATCAGTTGGCGAGATTGTTGTCCCTGCCCGGCACGCTGCACTCACAGCTCCAGGCGGCGCGCGCCAAAGCACTGACCGGTGCCGGGCTACTCGCTATCCGCTACTCGGATTATGCAGAGGCAGGCAGGCTACTTGAAGCAGGCTTGCAGCTCTGGCGTGAACAAGGAAACGATGGCCAACAGGGAACAGCACTCGCTCTGGATGGCTTGGGTTGGGTCGCCAGCGCTTTTGGTGATTTTGCGCGTGCACGAGAACTCTACCAAGCCAGCCTCCAACTCCACCGTGAACTGCATACGCAAGGCAACTCTGAGGCTGCTGATGTGCTTGCCCATCTCGCAATGGCAGACTTCTTTGACGGGGGTCTGGTCAGTGCACAAGCACTCAGTGAAGAAAGTCTGCGCATCAAACGCATCCTCGGTGAAAAATGGGGCATCGGCTTTGCCCTGTATCTTCTGGGGTGTATCGCTCTTGCGGACAGCCGTTACGATGAAGCACGGACCTACCTTCATGAAGGTCTTACCCTCTCCAACGAAGCAGGCATACAGCTTTTGCGAATTTTCCTGCTGGAAGCGCTTGCCTGGTTAGCAATAGCACCGACCAAGAGGCGAAACCCTCCGCTGGCAGCTCAGGCACTTAGCACGGCGCATAGCCTGCGGTCAATGTTAAGAGTGCCTCAACCACCACAATGGCGTACACTTATGCAACGAGTTACTGGCGAAGTTCAGGCAAAAGTAGTGACGCGTAAGACCTTGCGTGGCACTCACAAGGGCGATCTGATGGGTATTGCTCCTACGGGAAAGACCGTCGATATTGAGATGATTGATATTCTGGCGGTCAAAGATGGCAAAATCACCGACCACTGGAACCTTGTAGATCAATTAGGTCTGCTGAAACAGCTAGGCGCTCTATCTGGTGGGGAGACCGCACATGCATGAATACAAAGGACAATCCACTATCACCATCCAAGCGCCTATCGATCGCGTGTATGCCTATCTGGCAGATTTCAGAAGGCATCCTGAATGGGCTAAAAACCTCAGCAAGGTCATGCAAGTAACGCCCGGTCCAATTGCCGTGGGCACAGTCTTCAAGACCCAGGAAGGAGCACCCCCTGTACGGATGGGGCAAAAATTGAAAATGATCGTAGCCTTGATACAGGGCCTACTTGGTGGGGCTAAGCCATTCAGTGAGGCCAAAATCACTGCGCTGGAGCCGCATGGTCGCATAGCCTAGCAAGCTGGGATGCCAAAAGGTGAGGGCTTTTTCAACTTTGCCGAGTGGGAGTTCGCGCTGGAAGCACAGGGCAACGCCACACACCTCACTCAGTGCTTCCACTGGAAGCCACAAAACCCCACCGCTGAACGGATGGTCAGCGCTGCGGGAGTGGCAGGGTTGGAAAGCGCCGTGGCGATAAACCTTGCACGGCTCAAGCGGCAGGTGGAAATATCCGCCAGGGAGCAATAAGCCATGTATGCGCGCTTAATTACGGCACACATTCAACCCACCAAATGGGAGGAATTTGCGACGGCATTTAGCACCGTGATCTTACCTGTTATCAGTCGTGAACATGGCTTCAAAAGCATCTACTTCAGAGACAGACCACTGTGCTTTTCTCAAGTTACAGTGCTGGTACATTAACATAAAGTGCCAGGAAAGATTGAACACTGCACTTACGCTT
>VBJK01000455.1:22112-29121 GCA_005879655.1 Chloroflexota bacterium
TGCACCACTCACAAGAAGAGCTTCTCACGCATCTCAACCGCATGTCCCAGGGCACCACCATAGACATGCTGAACATCAAAATCGTGAGCGCAGAGCAAGACCGCATCGTGGGCACTATGCCCATCGGACCACACCAGCGGCAAGTTTCGGGCTATCTACACGGCGGCGTATCAGTCGTGCTGGCCGAAACGCTGGCATCATTGGGGAGTATGCTCAGTATCGATACCGACACACAACTGGCCTTCGGGCTGGAGATTAACGCCAACCACTTGCGCTCGAAACGTGAGGGCATAGTAACCGGCGTGGCAACCGCTATTCACAAGGGGCGTACAACACACATCTGGGACATCAAGATCAGCGACGAACAAGATAAACTGATCTGTGTGTCCCGCTGTACAGTCGCCGTTGTGCAGAAGCCAGTGGACAATGAGCAGGTTCATCACGAATCTCCGTAGCTGCGCAGTTCATTGCGCCGTGCTTGCCATGAATCTCCGTAGCCGTGTAATTTATTGCGCATGTTTTGTTTATTTATGGCCCTGGCGCAATGAATTGCGTAACTACGGAGATTCATGATCCGTTTGGGGATTGAAGCTCAGCACCGCCGCCAGATCGGCGTAGACATAATCAGGCTTAATGGAAGAGCGCAGCAGACTTTCCCGTGTATCCTTGCCTGAGAGCACAAGCAACGTATGCGTACCCGCCGCCTGCCCGGCCAGAATATCAATGCCCAACGTATCACCGATCATCACCGTCTCCTCCGGCGTACTATTGAGCGAGCGCATCGCCTCTTGAAGTAATGTCGGTTGAGGCTTGCCGATCACCTCCGGCTTCACCTCGCTACCAGCTTCAATCGCCGCCACCATCGTCCCACACCCGGCTACCAATCCCCCGGCGATTGGTAGTAGCGCATCCCGGTTAATGGCAACAAAGGCTGCACCAGCCCTGATGGCCAGTACAGCAGTAGTGAGCTTCTGGTAATCGAATGTACGGTCGAGTCCAACCAGTACCACATCAATCTTGTCAGAAGCAGAACTGGCAACCTTGAGCTTATGCTCACACACCATATCAATCAAAGCCCAGTACATGAGCCGCGCTGGCCTGTATACCGAGACGTAGCAGTTTAGCTACAACCTGCACTTCGCTGGCAAACGAATTATTGGTGAGAAAAAGATATTTTTTCTGCTTGGCATCCAGCCAAGCAATAAATTCGCGCGCGCCAGGCAGTAATGCTTCACCTCGATAGACAACACCATCGAGATCGATAAGATAGGTCGTATAGGCTGGTGACATCGTTCACTCTCGCATTAATTGCTCGCGAATGGCAATGACCTCGCGCCGCAACGTTGGATTAACAGTAAGAGCACGCTCAATCTTTTCACAGGCGTGCAGTACCGTACTATGATCGCGTCCACCAAAAAGCTGACCAATCTCCAATAGAGACGCTTGAGTCTCCTGCCGAATCAAGTACATGGCAATCTGGCGTGGCATGACGATATGCTTATCGCGCTGTTTACTGCACATTGCTTCTAACGAAAGACGATAGTATTCCGCCACAGCCTGCGCAATCTGCCGACTATTCAAACGCGACTCACGGTTATCGTTACCCAGCGATGACATGGCAGCCCGCGCCACATCCAGCGTAAGATTTGTACGATGTAGCTGCTGATAGGCCATCAGGCGATTGAGGCAACCTTCTAATTCTCGAATATTCGTCTGCACACGACCAGCGATATAGGAGATAATATCATCAGGCACACGATACTGAAGGGCATCAGCCTTCACGCGCAGAATAGCCATACGCGTCTCTAGATCCGGCGGCTGAATATCAGCAATCAGGCCCCACTCGAAGCGTGAACGTAAGCGCTCTTCCAGACTGACAATAGCCTTGGGCGGACGATCACTACAGATCACAATCTGCTTGCTCATCTCATGAAGACTATTGAACGTATGGAAAAATTCCTCCTCCGTCGATTCCTTACCTGCAATAAATTGAATATCGTCAACCAGCAAAATATCGACTGAGCGATACTTTGCCCGAAATTCTTCAGTTGTGCGATAACGAATAGCATTGATAATTTCATTAGTAAATTGCTCTGATGAGACATAGAGGACCACTAAACCGGTCTGTACACCCTCATGACCAATAGCATGCAATAAATGCGTCTTCCCCAGTCCCACCCCGCCATAAAGAAAAAGTGGATTATACGACTCACCCGGCGCTTCCGCCACGGCCAGTGATGCGGCATGAGCTAAACGATTACTATTGCCAACAATAAAGGCGTCAAAAGTATAACGTGGGTTGAGTCGATTGTGCATCAAGATATTGGCACGTTGCTCATTGTCCCACTCTTCTAGCGAGGTAGAAGTGTTCACCAGTATTCTCCCGCGATTAGCCTTCGACAAGTGCGACACACTCGATCTCGACTAGCGCCTGACGTGGTAATTCAGCGACCGCGACCGTAGAACGAGCTGGCGTGATATCGGCACTAAAATAACTCGCGTAGACAGCATTCATGGCCTGAAAATCACTCATACGGGCTAAAAAAACGTTAGTTTTAATGACCTGGTTGAGAGACGAACCTGCACTTTTGAGCACGGCTTGTAGATTGCGCAGTACTTGGTGCGTCTGTACCTGTACATCGTTGCCTGCAAGCTCGCCAGTAGCCGGATCAAGCGCTATTTGCCCGGAGGTATAAACAAATTGACCACAGCGCACAGCCTGGCTATATGGACCTATAGCAGCTGGTGCCTGTGACGTACTAATTCGTGTATGTTCCATGATAGATAATAATCCGTTACTAATACCGGACAAGTATAATCTTATCCTGTAAACGACACAATCAAGAAAACGTAAATGCTATTTGGAATGGCAATGCAAGGACACAATCCATACCCTTTAAATAAAAGGACGCGTTCATGCGCCCCTTCATTTAAAAACGTCTGACAAACGTAAAATAAAACCTGTTAATATTGTCCACGATTGGTAGGAAATTGTCCCTGACCATCTGCACTAGGAGCATATTGGTGTGGATAGGCTTGCGACGGCTGGGCAGCTATGGGAGCTTGCTTACGAGCCAGCTCTTTAGCGCAACTACGCAGTACTTGTTGCATCTCTAATGCGGACGTGAAACGATCTTCCGGCTCTTTCTGCAACGAGCGTGCAACCACTTGCTCGACGGCTGACGGTACATTCGGATTAAACTTGCGTAATGGTGGTGGAGTTGCGGTTGCATGTTGCATGGCGATGGAAACAGCTGTCGGACCACCAAAAGGAGGTTGCCCCGCCAACATCTCAAACATGACAACACCCAAAGAGTAAAGATCCGAAGGTGCCGTTAACGTCTCCCCACGTGCCTGCTCTGGTGAGAGATAGTCAGCCGTCCCCAACACAATACCGCTATTTGTCAGCCCAGCTTCTTCCGCGACACGCACAATACCGAAGTCAGTCAGCTTCACCCATGCACCTCCATCGCTGAGACCTCCCCCCGGAGCACCACCACGGGCCAACATAATATTCTGCGGCTTGATATCACGGTGAATGTACTTTCTCGCGTGCGCTACCTGTAAAACCGCACAGACCTGAATGGCAACCTCAAGTGCCTCACGTGGCTGCAATTGACGGCGCTGACCGATCAGTTGTTTTAGTGTAGGACCTTGTATGTATTCCATCACAAGAAAATACTGGCCTGCCTCTTCCACGAAATCGTAGATAGTGACTGCGTTAGGATGCGCGAGCGCAGCGGCAGCACGGGCTTCACGGCGGAAGCGCTCCACGGCCTTGAGATCATTCTTATCAAGAGACCGCAGAACTTTGATTGCAACAATCCGCTCGACACGGCGATCCCAGGTTTTGAAGACGCTCGCCATACCGCCGCTGGCTATATGCTCACGGATTTCGTAGCGTCCAGCAATGATAGTTCCTTCAAGTTGGTTCAACGTTTCTTACCTCAAACGACCTGGGCAGAGACACCACAGAGGATTAACTTTTTCAGTGCGTAGTATACCATCAATATATCATTGTGTAACCCCCTATAGTACGTGGCTCTTAGACAAGGGCACAATGAGTGATCAAAGACCTGCTCAGGATGATTATGGCATAAACTGCTATCAATGTCCAGAAAAGAAAAGGGTCCCCATCCTTTAGGGGAAAGCGCCGTGCAGGAGCAGCCAACCCTGCATGGCGCTTTCCCCTAAAGGATGGGGACCCGGATACTATTGTCTAAGTGAACAAAACTTCATACAAAATTGCCTCAAAACTTGTCTAGCAAAACAATTTCTTTCGCTCAAGAACCGTTTACAATAATCATGGGTGTCAAGTTACCGATCTGTACGATCTTGAGATTTCCATCATTTTAATGATAAGGGGATAATACATCCGGTATCATTCAGATATCTGGAAAGGAGCGAGAGTAATGGAACTGTCTGTACTCTCTTTCCCTGTGTCTATGGTGAGAGAAACGAAACAACGCTCTTCCGTTGCACGCCGTGTGCTGATTGTAGAGCAACAACCCAGTATTGTGGAGATACTCCATTGGGCATTGAAGCTAAAAGGATATGAGATAAGCGAGGTTTCGGGCAAGGATTGGATCGATCAGACTCTTGTTGGCGACAATGATTATTTAGCTATTGTGCTCGATTTGAGCATAGAGTCATGGTTCAACAGAGATGCCATCATCCAATGCCTGGAGCAACGATGGAACACGTTTCATACGAAAAAGCTTCCACTGATTGTGCTCACGACGGTCTCAGGCACCGAGAGATCACTCAATGGCTATCCTATTGTCCGTAAGCCGTTCCATATTGGTGAGCTACTTGCCGAAGTCGAGTTGCTCGCTTCTCAGAATGTGTGAGTCGCATCTGATACTTCTAGCGCAGACCTTGCAAACTTTTGTTAGCACATGTAAGATTGCTGTTCAAGCACTATCTGGCTGGTAAAGCGTCTTCCAGATGAAGGAAGCAAACTCCCAGGAGATGCGCTCCTTGGGGGAGACTTGCTCAACGCCTAAGATCTCCTCCGCTTTATGGAGTCGATAACGAATAGTGTTGACGTGCACATCGAGTTCTTCGGCGACAGCTTGCGCCGAACCGAGTGTCTGGGCAAGTACAAAGGTGTTCGTGAGTTCGGTGCCTTTGTTGCTATCGTATTGTAGCAGTGGTGCAAGTAGGCTGTTAGCAAAGGTGCGCAGGTCTTCACTGAGCCTGGGATTGGCCAACAAGCTCTCCAACCCAGGGATCTGCATGTTGAGCAAGTACTCGCTATTGCCTTCACGACGGGCCTTTTGCGCCAGGGGGATACTGTGCGTGAGCAACATTTTCAGGTCGTCGAGCGAGTGATAACGCGCTCCATACACGATCCAGAGTGGATGAGGTGCAAATTGGATGAGCAAGGCATCGCGCAGCATGGATGGCTGCTGCTCTACACATTCATTTAACAAAATCACCCCAATGTCATCTCCCAAAAAGAGGAGCTGGCTTTTCAACTGGTCCAATACGATGTTTTCGGCCAGCATTCTCTGGCGTACCATTTGTCTGGTGAGCATCTTTTGGGAGGGCCATGCGATCACCCAGAGCTGGCCTTCCTCTATGGGTAGGCCCAGACGGTAGCCATCTTGACGGTTCTGTGATTGTGGTTTGTCCCGTAAGAGCACCTGTAGCCATTGCTCACGTTGACGGGCCAGGTGATCGTGTGCCTGTTCCATTTGGCTGATGACTAGATTACAGCCCATGACCAGATCAATGAAGAAATCAGGCCACGAGACAGGTGGTAGGGGAATGGCGCTACGCAGATAGACCTGACCAGGCAAAGGCAGCCCAGCCGTATTCAGTGAGATGACCTTCACTCCCTCCATAGAATTGGCAAAAGCGATGCGCAAGCGCTCTAGCTGTTCGCAACGCGCCGAAATATAGGGATGCCCGTCGCTGTCGGTGACGACCATGGGACCTTTAATGAACTGACTGACCCATGACTCAAGATCTTCAACGCGGTGAGCGTGTGAGATAAGCTTATACCAGGCCGCTTTACGATCGGGCACAGGCGGCAAGTCAGGCGAGAGCATAGAGAAAGGACGGTTAAGCTGTTGCAATGGCTCAAGCAGAGAGGTCGCGCGTTCTACGAGCAGGCGTTCGGCTAGAGAAAAAGGATTGACGGATCTGCGCACAATATAGAGGATTCCTGCAACCTGTTGGGTTATCTCTTGTCCTCGACGAGAATGGACAGGCAAGGCAACTACTGAACGGACATGCTCACTATCCACGACCTCGGTGATGCTGGGATCACGATAGCGGGAGTTGAGATAATCCTTGATAATCAGGCGAGGGATGCCACGAGTAGCAATGTGACCGCCTATGCCATGTCCCTGTTGGAGCACAAAGCCAAACCCGTCTCTTTTGGCCCCGGCATGCTCACTGGTCTCAATCACATCCTGATAAACCCGCCCCCAGGCAGTCATTTCGGCTCTCCCAACGAGGCGCGTCAGGCCAAGGAATGCGGATAATGCATGGCTGTCGCCTTGTGCTAGCCCGTCGATCAACGTTTGATCGGATAGAGGCGACATGCTGGAAAAATAATGTTCCTCTACACTTTCCACTTGGATAAGCGCTTCCAACATCTGGCGAACCTCTTCCTGATGCTCCTTCACATGTTCTGACACAGCAGAGGCGGAAGGCCAGATGATCCATAAACCAGCAGGAAACATAGGTGGGGGCTGTAAACAAATAAGATGAGGCAATGGCGGCATATCCGAGAGTTTTTTTAAATCCTGTTGCAGGACACCGAGCGTAGCATCTAGAGAAATATTAAGACGAGCCTTGAGCCAACGCTGCATACTCTCGCGGCGCGTACCGCTATAGTAGACTTTCCAAGGCACATTTCTGTCCTGGCGGGGCCAGATCAAAGCGGTCCCCACTGCGGACTGACAGTCAAGCAGTTCATACAGCGCATGCGCTATCATCTCATCACGTCGTCGTGGATGCAGTGCAGCAGCTTTCAAATAATAGAGAACATCTCCCT
>VBJK01000456.1 GCA_005879655.1 Chloroflexota bacterium
TTCACCGGCAAATTGCCAGCACTTGCCTTGCCCGATATTGTAGACGACTTCTACCAACAAGAGCAACCAGCCAGCAACGAACGAGTTGTGACCAGCAGTCGTAACACAGCCAATCGTGATACTAGCAAACTCTGGTCGTATGTTAATCAGGCAGAGGTGACGAAAGTGGAGAAAAGGCGCTAAATGCTCAAGTCATTCAAATTCAAACCAGTTCTTTTACACAAAACGGCCCCCCAAGTAGCCCAAGAAATCAATGCGTGTATCGGCTGCAATGAGTGTCTGCTGGCCTGCCCTGCTCTGGCGGAACCCATTACGATCGATGTGCTCAATCGTGAGACAGTTACAGGCACTATTTCTGCGCCCGTAGCGCGTTTTGCACGTTCATGTTACCAATGTAGCGCTTGTGTGGCTCCTTGTCCCGTCGGCTTACACAGGGATGCCATGATGATGTTATTGAAAGTACGCCTGCTCAATCTGGAGAAGATGTACAACAATAGCACGGAGGAATAAAAGATGCTAAAGTTTACCATTGGCGAAAAAGGGTATCCTCTCATGTTTTTCTATGCGAGTAAGCCCTGGAAAAAATCTGTGTTGATAACATCATTGATGCTGCTTGCTGGCCTCGTGTTTTTTGTGCTGTTCAGCTACTTTAATGACGACTGGTCAGGCGATAGTTTCGCGGGCTATACGTTTGCCTTGCTGGGTACATTTTTCATGGTGCTGGCGGCCCTGGATTTCGCTAGGAAGAGGCAAGCACGCAAACGCGCAATTGGTCAGCTCAACACAGTGCTTAACTGGCATGTTGCCTTTGGTGTGATTGCATTTGTCTTTCTCTGTCTCCACTCCTTCGGGCATCTGAATCCGCGCACAGGTACGTATGCCCTCTATGGTATGATCGCACTGGTCATCAGTGGCTTCGTGGGCCGAGCACTCGATCGCATTATGCCAAGGCTCATCGCTATAGAGGCGAGTAAAGCTCTTACTACGCGCGGTGAGGATCGTATCGAAAGTATTTCACGCCGTATACAGGCTATCGTTGTGCACAATAAAGAGGAGGTGCGCGGCTTTCAGCCTCCGAGTGAAGCCAGTCTGGCTGGCATTCCTCACATGCCGTCAAGCCATGGCAATTACATTCTCCAGAAACTGCCCAACGTTACAGAGCAACAAGCCGAGAAAGGGAGCGCATTACCAACGTCGTGGGACCTGGGCTATATTTCGCTGGAGGAGACGCCCCAGGAGCTGAACCTCACCCCACAGTATCGCCTCGTGCCGGATAAGCAGAGTGCCTTTACTAAACCGGAGACGTTGTTGCCCGGTGCGCAGGAGCAGATGTCAGAGTTACATACTGCCAAAAAAGCTCTGCGACACGAGCAGTTTTACCGCTACATTATTCGCTACTGGCGCATCTTCCATATCTCCCTTGCTGTAGTGACTGTAGGCTTGACGGTGTGGCATGTTGAGTATGCTCTGGCACTACTAATACCTGCTCTACCTAAGTTGTTAGCACACTAGTTCAGCGGGCAGGGTACCCATAAGGGATGCCCAATATGCATCAACCTAACGCTTTACGTTGGCCTGGGCCATAGACAAACCACCGCAAACCTGGCTGCATGTTTCTGTCCTTGCTGGCAATAACGCGCCCAGCCAGACATTATCCATAACATTCTCTGTGGACGGCACCGATCTGACTTCAGGTACCTATTATGCCAACGTAAAGATTACTCCTGCACGCGGCACACCAGCAACGATCACCGTGAAACTAATAGTTGTGTAATGAGTGATCACTGAAGTGTATTATACCCATTGTTAGCTTTCCTATGTAAAAGTTAGCAAACAGTATAATACACTTCAGTACTATCCCAGCGATACCGCCTAAGATCCACAGCATTGTTCTCTACAAGCACTTCTTCCCGCGCAAGCAACTCATTTTGCCGAGCAACATAACTGATGAGATGACCCGTCGTATCAACAATACGATGCAAGGGCAGATGCAGACGCTCAGCTCTTGCTCTTTTGATAAAGCCTGGCACGACATGCACATAGTTTGAAGATGCGCCAATCACTTTTATCAGAGTAGTATAGTCAAGCACAGTGCCTGCTGGAATCTGCCTGATGAGCCAGACGAAGCGTTCATAGATCTGCGTTGGTACTTCTACAAACTTTTTTCCTAAATTCCTCATCTCATCCCCAACGTACACAGTCCCGCCCGTCAACACGACGGCAAGTACGCCCCGCTTATCTCTTAAGGCCCGTGGTTCGCGCGCAGGCAATGTTGTGAGCAAGGTGCATATCTCGCAAGGAAATGTGATACGTAACGTTACCTCACGGCCAACGGCAATCTCTGCCCCACTTTCCCATGTATGCAGGTCTATGTTGCGCGTAACAATATTCTCTCTCAATGCTCCATAGGGTAATCCATGTGCCTCTAACGTTTCCCCCTGAATAAGTAAGATCTGGCGTGGGCTAGCTGGGTCCGCATTGACATCGCCCTCTATACCTCTTCTTTCATGCACAATGACGCGGCCTTCGCTGACAACAACCATGGGCTTTTTTCTTTCAGCTTTGATTAAAAGCTTCTCAACGGTTGGAGCCTCTTTTCTCATCTCTATTCTACTTTCTCTACTGATAGACACTGGACTTATTTATTAGACCATAGCGCTGTGAAAATTGCAAAGATTAATCCGGGTATGTTTTTTTTGAAAGAGGCTCACAACTGAGCTACGATGAGGTCGCATCAAGAAGAGAAAAAGCGAAGTCTCTCTGCTGAGTAGAGCAACGAAAAACTCTCTTGCCCAGGATTTTTTTCCGCTTTTTGCGCCGTCATCGGTATTACATAGAGTGAGGGGGATCGAGGAGGTATAGCACGCCAGACTCATACTATAGTTCCCGCATAATCCCTATTTTATAAGACTATATGGAAGAGAGGATGCATGAAAGAAGATGCAAGCACCACAAGCACAGGAATATGACACGACCTTAAAATCCTTATTTGGCAACGAAGCCGACAAAATTCTACCTCGGTTGGTACCTGGCACGCAATTGCTCTTGAAAGACGATAAAAACATCGAGTTGGATCGCTCAACCTTGCGTGCCGATCTGGTATACTCCATAGTGTACAGAGGCCAACGGCACATCATGAATGTGGAGCTACAGACCAAGAGCGATAGCAAAATGCATCATCGGATGCTGCAATATCACGTCGGGTTGCATACCAAGTACCAACTGCCAGTGCTCTCCGTCGTACTCTATCCCTTTGCGGTCCATGTCCCAGAGCCAACGTACGAGGAGAAATGTGCAGACGAGGTCTGGCTCACGTTTCATTATCGAGCTATTGTACTCTGTCACCAGGATGCTCGTGAATACGTGCGTGAGCAAGCTATCTATATGTATACATTCCTGCCTGCTATGAGACATGCTGATGCACCACTACTCATTGCAGCCATTCATCAGATGAGAGCTCACTACTCTCTGGAACAACTGCGTCACCATTTAGTGCGTTTCTATCGTATCCTACAAAGATCGAAGACGGTTTCTAAAACACACAAAAGAGTTGTCAAAGAGGTGTTATTCATGCAATACGAACGCGATTGGTTTATCGAAACCCTGCCTGAAGTCAAAAAACTCGTGGCCAGATGCAAAGCCGAGGGCAAGGCTGAAGGCAAGGCTGAGGGCAAGGCTGAGGGCAAAGCCGAGGGCAAAGCTGAGGGCAAGGCTGAGGGCAAAGCCGAGGGCAAAGCCGAAGGACGTTCTCAAGGCTTACAGGAGGCAATCGTTATGATTGTGCAGAATCGTTTTCCTTCGCTAACGAAGCTAGCACAGCAGAATGTCTCACGTCTCCATGCTCCAGGACAGTTAGATACGATCATGCAGCATTTGATTGTTACACCCGATGAAGAGAGCGCGCGCAAACTGCTGCGAGGGATGATCGCATAACGATATCATCAAAAGATATACTGAATTTTCTCGGCTGCCAATAGAGAAAATTCGGTATATCCTTGGATTGCTTTTTGTTGTGCCAGGTCAACGAAGTCTGGAAAACGTCTCTTGTCAATACTGGGGGTCTTGTGACTCGTTGCTAAGGTTAGCCTCGATAGTTAGGATTAATTATGAGGAGCCAGAGCACAAAAAAACTTTTTTCACGTCACATTCCCCCCTTCTGTGGTACAATAGCCTCACTTCTAGACAAAGCCGTAAAACAACTTTCATGTGTGCTCTCAACAAGAGACCCTATTTTTTTATCTGGAGTATGTGATGACGCTGGAACAAATAGACCTATTAGCTGGACTGAATGAACCACAACAGCAGGCCGTGACGACTACGCAAGGCCCCGTACTCATCCTGGCAGGACCGGGTAGCGGCAAGACTCGCGTCATCACCCACCGCATTGCCTACCTCGTTCAGCACGAGCATGTTAATCCCTGGCGTATCCTCGCCGTTACCTTCACCAATAAAGCCGCCAAAGAGATGCGCGAGCGACTGGAACGCCTGGTAGGGATCAGTCCTTCCAAAGAGATGACCATCGGCACCTTCCACGCAATCTGTGCGCGTGTCCTGCGTACCGAGGCAGATTATTTACTACCGTGGGGCCTCAATCGCTCATTCGTTATCTTTGATAGCGATGATCAGGCTACACTGATAAAACAGGCAATAAAAGAGCTGGACCTTGACGAAAAGCTCTATCGACCCAATACGATGCAAGCGCAGATCTCACGCGCCAAAAACGAGCTAATCGGTCCCGATCAGATGGCAGAACAGGCGAAGAAGTATAGCGAAGAGATTGCCGCACGCGTCTATAAGATCTATCAGAAGCTACTACGCAAAAGTAATGGTGTAGACTTCGATGATCTGCTGATGCTCACCGAGCACCTATGGCGGCGCGAAGCAGCCGTACTGGAACGCTATCAACGCCGCTGGCAGTATCTTCACGTTGACGAGTTTCAGGATTGTAACCTGCCACAATACAAGTTGATCCGCTTGCTGGGCTACGGTACCAGTGATCAGCCTCACGGCCAGGGCAACGTTTGCGTGGTTGGCGATGATGATCAGATGATCTATACCTGGCGTGGAGCCAGCTCCGAGAACGTCTTACGCTTCGAGCGCGACTTCCCACGAACTCAGATTATCATGCTAGAACAAAACTATCGCTCGACTCAGACTATCCTGGATGCAGCTCAGGGCGTGGTACGGCGCAACAGGCAGCGCAAGGATAAAAATCTCTGGACGCTACTGGGATCAGGCGAGAAGATCGTTGTCTATAAGGCGCACGATGAGGCGCAAGAGGGCCTCTTTACCGCCCATGAAGTGGTACGCCTGCTGGCCCGTGGCGAGATTGAGAAGCGCGGCGATGTGGCAGTGATGTATCGTACCAATGCACAATCCCGCGCGATCGAAGAACAATTCTTGCGCTTGAATATCCCCTACAAAGTGATCGGTAGCCGCAAATTCTACGAACGCAAAGAAATCAAAGATATGGTGGCTTATCTGCGCCTCATGGCTAATCACAACGATAATCTTAGTTTGCAGCGCATCATCAATGTACCCAATCGCAAGATTGGCAACAAAACGCTCAGCGATCTACAGCAATGGGCCACCCAGCAATCCATTTCGCTTTTCGAGGCTGTCATGCGCGCTGGTCAGCATCCTACGCTAGGTAAAAGCGCTAAGAACGCACTAGAAAACTTTGGCAAGCTCATTGAGGATCTAACGGAAGCCATTAATGAACTCTCTCTGCCGGAATTGCTGAATCGCATTGCCGAGCGCAGTGGTTACGGACCAGAGCTGCGCGCCAACCCGGACGAAGCACTGGACCGTTGGGGCAACGTACTGGAATTGCGCCGCGTAGCGGAAGATTACTCCGAGATTGAGACGCGTACAGCATTGGAGCTATTCCTGGAGAATGTCGCGCTGGTCGGTGGTGCCGATACGGTCCAGACGAGCGAAGATGGCTCCCTGGTGAGGGAAGAGAATCATGATGCAGTTACATTGATCACCTTGCATGCTGCCAAGGGGCTGGAATTTCCTGTCGTCTTCATTGTCGGCATGGATGAGGGATCATTACCGCATTCGCGCTCGGTCAGCCAGCCTGAGCAGTTGGAAGAGGAGCGCCGTCTCGCCTATGTTGGTTTCACGCGTGCGATGCGCCGTCTCTACCTGGTACGTGCCACCCGCCGCTCACTCTTCGGCGAGACGCAGTATACCCAACCATCGCGCTTCCTCAACGATATCCCTCAGCAGCTCATAGCAATGCCGGGAACTACTAGCAGCGGGAACAGCAGCAAGACGACGCAGAATACACGACAAGCCAGCGATAAGCAGCGTATTTCGTCAGATGACGATATGAACCAGGACCCTTACGGCGAGGATGACCTGGGCCATGTTTTCGGGCGCGGTACCCCAACTACGCCACCGAAGAATAGCAGTAGCACACCCAAGGCGTCTTCACCCCCACTTTTCACTCCACGAGCCGGTAGCTACTCATCATCGACCATACCCCCTACCGGTCCCTCGATCTCACGCAAAGCCGAGCCGAGCCAACCAAAAGTGCAGCAGTTCAAGCCAGGGGACAGAGTGCGTCACAATCTCTTCGGTGAAGGTTTTATTCTCAAGAGCGAGATGGAGTCCGGCACAGAGTTCGTGGAAGTACAATTTCATGGGAAGCATGGCAAGAAACGGTTGAGTATGGATTTTGCCAAGCTTGAGAGGCTGTAAGTAGAGTATAGAGGTGTGCATGTAGCAATGGGTATCACTCATTGCTACATGCACACCTCTATACTCTACTTATAATCGCCAGAGTTCCTTTAACTTACCCAACAGCATATTCTGCCTCTGCTCGATACTTGCCGGAGTCCACTCTTTATACTGCAACACCTGTGTCGTCAGCGCAAAGGGAGAAATACCATCTTGCGTCGTGAAATACTTGATTTTCTTCTCCCTAAAATCAAAGTTCTCAGCACGCAGGTTCTTCCCCTTAGACAGTAGGACGAGATTCCCTAGCTTATTCACATATCTGTCACGCATCTCTCGCGTGGGGAAACAGCGGAACCATTCACTATTAGACATAGGACGTTGTGGCAAGACATGCTCGGTACTCACCGTCTCATAATTGTACACCGCCACGCTCTCGGCCAGCTTTCTATCCAGGCGCAACAGAATGTAACGACAGACATAGTGCAGGCTATATATATCACCATTCAGGACTCTTAACGTCTCCTGGCATTCTCTATGCGTCAGCTGCAATGGCGAATGAGGGACAAAGAGATCTTGCTTGCGGTGAATGGCATCCAACAAATTGTAATAGCGATCAAAACGCTTGTACGGCGGTACACGACAAATCATAAAACTCACCACCAGCCGTTCCAGGTCAGTCAGGAAATGCAAGATCTGCTCCGGTTGACGCTCATGCAGCACGAAGTAATAGAGAGCGGGCGGTATCCAATTCGATCGATCAAGCTGATTTAACCATTTGAACATCCCGTTAATCTCATCAGCAATACTTTTTGATAACGGGCTAGATTGGTAATTCATTTTCACAATGTTATTCAGCGCATGAGCATATCTAACCAACATATGATCGATAAATTCTTGTGGCGTACAGATTGGAGGATTGCGAGGATACACGTGATCACGAAACTCCTCAATCAGCCCCTTGCGTGCACGCTGGCGGGAAAAAATCGCGCGCAGGTAAGAAAACAGGTCCTCAAATGCCTGGCCACCTAAAAGGGTCTCAACCTCTTCCCATTTGGTCGTGTATTCATCTTGCTGCTCTAGCGGGATCGCATTGATCATCTCCGCGTTGACGATATCGGGATAGGAGAGATTCAAGCCCCGGTTATTGAGCACCGAAAAGATGCGGTACGCCGAGTCGAGATCGGCAGTCGAGACGGAGACCACAATCAGAAAACAACGATTGAAGATAAACTGCGTGAGTTCAATCAATTGTTTTTCAGAAAATTTCTGTAATTCT
>VBJK01000457.1:0-2007 GCA_005879655.1 Chloroflexota bacterium
TACTTTCCACAGTATAGAGAAAACTGCATCCTAAGCTCATTTTACTTGCCAGACGCGCACCTCATAGCCCGCCGAAACAAGTAGCATCCCATCCGGCGACCATGCTACCGCATCTACCGCTCCATAATGGCCGCGATAGATAAAGAGGGGATTTCCGTTGGTTGGCTCCCAGAGGTGCACGGTGTTATCAGAACTAGCAGAAGCAAGCGAACGCCCATCGGGCGACCATACAATGGCATCCACAGTAGAAGTGTGGGCTTCATAACGGTAAAGTAAATGTCCGGTGGTTGCCTCCCAGATCTGCACAGTCTTGTCGTTGCTGGCAGAAGCAAGAGAGCGCCCATCGGGCGACCATGCCACAGCGTTTACTGCGTGAGTGTGGCGCTCATACTGGTAGAGCAAGCGTGCAGTGGCCGCTTCCCAGACGTGCACAGTCTTGTCAGAGCTAGCCGAAGCGAGCAAACGACCGTCAGGCGACCATGCTACAGCATTCACTACATTCGCGTGTCTCTCGTAGCAGTGGATAAAGCGCCCGGAAGTAGCTTCCCAGAGGTGCACGGTCTTGTCAGAGCTAGCAGAAGCAAGCAAACGGCCATTGGGCGACCACGCTACAGCTCGCACAGTGGCGGTATGAACTTGATAGCGGTGCAGCAAACGTCCAGACGTGTCTTCCCAGACCTGTACCGTATTATCCCCACTGGCCGAAGCGAGCAAACGACCATCCGGCGACCACGCCACCGCATTCACCACGTTCGTATGATGCTCATAGCATTGGAGCAAGCGTCCAGAGTTGGCCTCCCAGATCTGGATCATTTTATCCCCACTGGCCGAGGCGAGCAAACGACCGTTAGGCGACCATGCAATAGCTCGCACGCGGTCCGTATGGCCATCATAGCGCAGCAGCAAGTGTCCGGTAGTGGCTTCCCAGACGTGCACGGTCATATCTTTACTTGTTGAGACGAGTGAGCGGCCATCGGGCGACCATGATACGGCTCGCACCCAATCGCTATGGGCCTGGTAGCGGTAGAGCAAACGTCCGGTCGTCGCATCCCAGATCTGTACCGTCTTGTCATCGCTGGCAGAAGCGAGGGTGCGGCCATCGGGCGACCAGGCAACGGCTCGCACTGGCTCGGTGTGTGCTCGATAATAGTGAATCACGCGTCCGGTAACGGCTTCCCATACTTGCACGGTCTTGTCAGAGCTAGCCGAAGCGAGGTAACGGCCATTGGGCGACCATGCGATGGCTTGTACAGAAGCAGTATGACCTTCATGGCGGTGCAGGAAGAGTCCTGTTGTCGCCTCCCAAACCTGTACGGTCTTATCGTCGCTGACTGATGCGATCGAGCGTCCAGTGGGGGACCAGACCACACCTCGTATCGGCAAGGTATGGGCTTGATAGCAGTAGAGCAAGCGTCCGCTAGTGGCTTCCCAGACGTGGACGGTCTTGTCGTTACTGCCTGAAGCGAGGGTGTTGCCATCGGGCGACCATGCAATGGCTAGCACGGGAGATGTATGGTCCTTATAGCAATAAAGCTCGCGTCCAGCAGTCGCATCCCAGACGTGGACGGTCTTGTCCTCGCCACCCGAAGCCAGCGAGCGTCCGTCCTTTGACCACGCGACGGCTCGTATGTGTGAGCTATGGCCGCGTAGTGTCAGCAGTGTTTCGCCAGTTGTTGCATCCCAGATACGCACTGTGGCATCATCGCCACCTGAAGCGATGCGCGTACCATCGGGAGACCAAGCGACGGCTTTTGCCGTGCCTCCCTTATGCTCGTAGGTGAGTAGTGTTGTGCCAAGAGCTGGCTTGTTGTACGCTTCGGCAAGGGCATTGGCGAAATCCTGGACGGTAGCGAAGCGCTCTTCAGGCTTTTTGGCGAGCGCTTTGAAGAGTACTTGTTCGATGGCGGGAGAGAGGTTGGGAACCTTCTCGCGCAACGGAGGGGGTGGCATGGTCAGATGCTGGTATGGCAGAGTGTGGATGCTACCTTGTCCGGTAAGGGGCACTTC
>VBJK01000457.1:2142-10033 GCA_005879655.1 Chloroflexota bacterium
CTTGATATCGCGGTGCACGATATGCCGCTCATGAGCATACTGCAATGCTGCTGCGATCTGACGAACGTAACCCAGAATAGTTTCGAGCGGCAAGGGTTGACCTTGTGGATGCGCAGTTTCCAGGGAGCCACCACTGGCATAAGCCATGACCAAGTAGGGCATACCACGCTCAACGCTAAAGTTATGGACACGTACGATATGCGGATGATCCAAGGTAATGACCGTGAGGGCCTCTTGACGCAGGGTGTCTACCTGTTCGGGGGTCAGCTTGTCTTTGAGGATCTTGATGGCAGCTTTTGTGTCAAGATGTATATGTTGCGCCTCGTGCACTTCGGCAAAGCTGCCTGAACCTAGCATACGGGTTAGCTTATAGTCGCCCAGGCGCTGCCCAACAGCGGGCTGCACTTGTATGCGTGGCGTGGCAGCTTCTTCCAACGCTCTGGCAAACTCCTGGATGCTTGCATAGCGATCCTCTGGCTTCTTGGCGAGTGCCTTGAAGACGACCTGCTCGACTTCAGGGGGCACAGCTGGATTACGTGGGCAGAGCGCGGGGGGTGCAGTATGGGTATGCTGATGCGGCAGGGTGAGCACATTGCCCTGATCGCTAAAGGGTGGCTGGCCACAGAGCCACTGATAGACAACGATAGCGAGCGCGTATTGATCATTAGCAGGCAAGGTTTTCCCTTGAAATTGTTCAGGAGCCATATAGGTCCAGGTGCCCACGATCTCCTGTTGGGTCCACGATTGAGAGGTTTGGGCCATGAGGGCGATACCGAAGTCGGCCACCTGTATGCGATTATCCTGCATCACTAAAAAGTTGGCAGGCTTGATATCACGATGAACGACGCGCCGCTCATGGGCGTATTGCAGTGCCGCCGCAATCTGGCGTACATATGTCACCACCGTTGGCAAAGGGACGATCTGGCCTAGTGGGTGAAGTTTGTTGAGTGAGCCGCCAGGCGCATAGGACATGACCAGATAGGGGATATTGCGCTCGATACTGAAGGTCAGCAAGCTTACAATATGCGGATGCTGCCCAAGCTCGCTCACAATGCGTGCTTCCTCCCGCAATGCTGTGAGCTGTTGCGCTGTGAAGGAATCATTGAGAATTTTAACGGCAGCTTTCGTGCCCAGGTGTATTTGCTTGGCTCCGTAGACTTCAGCAAAGCCGCCTTTCCCCAGCAGGACGACAAGCTGATAATCGCCGAAGCGTTGATTGAGATATCGTGCCATATATGCTACTTTCCACACAACGGAGAAAGCGTAGGGCTTCCTCAGCTCAATCGGCAAAATCGGTCTGCATCAATGTGTTCATGATGGATCTGCGATGCTTGTTATTGTAGGGCATTTCTTCTTTTTGTCAAGTCAAAAATGCATCTTTTGTTGTAAATATAGTATTATGTCCGGTGTATTATATGTTACATCTCATGTTGCCTGCCAGACACGTACCTCGTAGCCCGCCGAAACAAGTAGCATCCCTTGGGGGAACCAAGCGATAGATCCTACGGCCCCATAGTGATCGCGGTAAGTAAAGAGCTGATTGCCTGTGAGTGCCTCCCACAGCTGCACAGTGCCATCACGACTGGCGGACGCGAGCAAGCAACTATCGGGCGACCACGCTACGGCGCGCGTAGCGAGGGCATGGCCATTGTAGCGCCGCAGCACACGTCCAGCGGTCGCATCCCAGACATGGACGGTCTTATCGTTGCCCGCCGAAGCCAGCGCACGCCCATCGGGAGACCAAGCAACGGTTTGCACAGGCGATGTATGAGCTTGATAGCGATGCAGCAGGCGTCCGGTAGTCGCGTCCCAGACGTGGACAGTCTTATCCTCGCTGGCCGAGGCAAGCGAGCGGCCATCGGGCGACCATGCTACAGCACGCACAGAGAGGATATGGCCATCGTAGCGACAGAGTACACGTTCAGTAGTAGCATCCCAGACATGGACGGTCTTATCGTCGCTAACAGAAGCCAGCGCATGGCCATCGGGCGACCACGCCACAGCGCGCACAGCGAGGGCATGGCCATTGTAGCGCCGCAGCAAGTGTCCAGAAGTAGCCTCCCAGACATGGACGGCCTTATCATCGCCCGCCGAAGCCAGCGCGTGGCCATCGGGCGACCACGAGACGGCTTGTACGGGCGAGGTATGACCATCGTAACTGTGTAGCAAGAGCTTCGTTGTGCTCTCCCACACCTGTACGCTCTTCTCGCTAGCGGTAGCGAGTAAACGACCATCGGGCGACCATACTACGGCTCGCACCCAAGCGGTATGGCCATCATAGCGCTGAAGCGAGCGTCCGGTAGTAGCCTCCCAGACATGAACAGTCTTATCGTTGCCCGCCGAAGCCAGTGAGCGTCCATTGGGAGACCAAGCAAGCGCTCGCACCCAACCGTTATGACCCTCATAGCGGTAGAGCAATTGTCCCGCAGTAGCCTCCCACACTTGCACACTTTTGTCATCGCTGGCCGAGGCGAGCGAACGGCCATTAGGCGACCACGCGATGGCACGCACCGACGAGGCATGATGCTGATAGTGTTGGAGCAAGCGTCCAGCGGTAGCCTCCCACACCTGTACCGTCTTATCAGAACTAGCGGAGGCCAGCAAACGTCCGTTGGGAGACCATGCCACAGCGTTCAGCGCATGTGTATGACCTTCATGGCGGTGAATGAAGAGTCCCGAAGTAGCTTCCCAGACCTGTACCGTCTTATCATCGCTAGCCGAAGCGAGCGAACGTCCATTGGGAGACCAGGCAACGGCTCGTACAGTCAGGGTGTGGGCTTGATAGCGATAGATCAAGAGTCCGGTAGCAGCCTCCCAAACGTGGACGGTCTTGTCCTCGCTGCCCGAAGCAAGGGAATTATCATCGGGTGACTACGCAATAGCATTCACCCAATGAGTATGACCATCATAGCGCAGTAGTGAGCGTCCGGTGGTGGCATCCCAGACCTGTACGGTTTTGTCCTCGCTACCCGAAGCCAGCAAGCGTCCGTTAGAGGACCACATCACGGCTCGCACTGGCGCAGTATGACCTTGTAGCGTCAGAAGCGTCTTACCGGTAGTCGCATCCCAGATACGAATAGTTGCATCGTCGCCACCTGACGCGATCCGTGTACTGTCAGGCGACCACGCCACCGCTCTGGCCATACCTCCCTTATGCTCATAGGTAAGCAGTGTCGTGCCGAGCGCTGGCTTTTTCTGTGGTTGTTCCAGGGTGCTAGCAAATGCCTGGATGCTGCTGGAGCGCTCTGCGGGCCGTTTGGCGGGCAGTGTCATACCAATCAACGGCTTGTTGTAAGCGCTTTCCAGAGCATTAGCAAAGGCCTGAATATTCGTGAAGCGCTCTTGGGGTTGTTTGGCGAGCGCCTTGAGCAGCACCTGTTCGATGTCAGACGAGAGGTTGGGGACCTTCTCGCGTAGCGGTGGTGGTGGCATGGTCAGGTGCTGATACGGCAGGGTGTGAATGCTGCCTTGTCCAGTGAAGGGCAGTTCGCCACAGAGCCAGCGATAGACCATAATGGCCAGCGCATACTGGTCGCTCTGAGGTGTAACTTTCCCCTCGAACTGTTCGGGAGCCATATAATGCCAGGTGCCCATGATCTGCTGGAGATTATGTGCTTGTGTCGTATGGGCCATGACCGAGATGCCAAAATCGGCAATCTGGACACGACCGTCTTGTGTGAGTAGTATATTGTCCGGCTTGATGTCGCGGTGGATGATGCGTCGATCATGGGCGTATTGCAGAGCGTCTGCAATGGAGTGTACGTAGTTGATGATCGTCTCAATTGGTAAAGGTTGACCTTGCGGATGCACGGTTTCGAGCGAGCCACCGCTGGCATAGGCCATGACGAGGTAGGGTCTATCGCGCTCAACACTAAAGTTGAGCACCCGCACAATATGGGGATGATCCAATTCCATAACGGTAAGAGCTTCCTGGCGCAAAGTCTTAACCTGCTCTGAGGTAAGCTCCCCTTTGAGGATCTTGATGGCCGCTTTGGTGCCCAGGTGTATATGTTGCCCCTGATAGACCTCTGCGAATGAGCCTGCGCCAAGCAGACGGGTCAGCTGATAGTCACCCAGGCGTTGTCCGGCGGTTGGTAGTCCTTGTGGGCTGGTAGCGGCCTCTTCTAGTGCCCTGGCAAACTCGTGCACGCTGGGGTAGCGCTCCTCTGGTTGCTTAGCAAGCGCCTTCAGCACGACCTGCTCGACTTGCACAGGAATGTCAGGGTTACGTTCTCGTAGCGAGGGTGGGGTGGCATGGATATGTTGGTGTAGCAAAGAGTATAGATTGTTGCCTTGATCGATAAAGGGTGGTTCACCGCACAGCCACTGATAGACAACGACGGCGAGGGCATATTGATCGCTAGCGTAAACAGCTCGCTTTTGAATTTGTTCGGGGGCCATATAGGTCGATGTGCCAATAATCTCCTGTTGCGTCAACGATTTGGAGCCGTGAGCCATGAGGGCAATGCCAAAGTCGCCCACCTGCACACGTCCATCCTGCGTCACCAAAAAATTGGCGGGCTTGATATCACGATGAATGACGCGCTGATCGTGGGCATATTGCAGTGCTGCTGCGATCTGGCGTACGTAGGTCACGATGGTTGGCAATGGGAGTGTTGTGCCACGTGGATGCAGCTTATCGAGCGAGCCTCCGGCGGCGTAGGGCATGACGAGGTAGGGGATGTCGCGTTCAATACTGAAGGTGAGCAGGCGCACGATTTGCGGATGTTCGCCTAATTGGCTGACGATGCGCGCTTCTTCACGCAATGCTGTAAGCTGTGGTGGTGTGAAGGAGTCATTGAGAATTTTGATGGCTGCCTGGGTGTCCAGATGTACCTGTCTGGCTCCGTAGACTTCGGCGAAGCCGCCTTGGCCCAGCAGGCTAACGAGTTGGTAATCGCCGAAGCGGTGGTTGAGATATCGTGCCATATATATGCTCCTTTCCACGTGAGAGAGAGAGCGCAAGGTTCCCCTGGCTCAAGCTATAAAATTGGTTTTGCGTCAAAGTTGTTGTTGGTGAGTTTGTGTAGGTTTTATTGTAGGGCATTTGGTCTGTTTGTCAAGCGAGTGGTAGGTTGTTTTGAGCTGTATTGATCACAAAGGATACAGTGTGGTGTCTGCTGTGCCCATTACCATACAGCACGCTATATACAATATATTCAAATGATTGTTAGCATACAGAAAAAGTATGAAGAGATTGCAAATTGACAGTTTTATGTTACACTTAAAGATAAATGGATAGCAGTCAATATTTTTATACCGCTTATTTTCTCAATATCTTTATAAGTATAGCTTGGCTTCTTGTGGGTACATGTGTCTTTCTACGGCAAGCAAAGACTGTCGGGGGATTAGCTTTCGGGATATTCCTGCTGCTTGTTGGCTCTTTTTTTCTACTACTAAGTGCAGGATTGCCAGAGGAAGATTGGCGTGACATTCAAGCTTGGCGTATTGGTTGGGGCTTATTCTTCCTGCCGCCAATCATTGCGGGAATCGTGGCGATTACTTTGACGCTTCGCAAGAGGCAACAGAGTAAGCGGGCTGTCCAAAGCTAAGGGAGTATACTACCTCTAAGGAAAAGGTTGTCATTCATCATGCATGGTTTATAATGCTACTAGTTAACCTGTTATAATACCAGTAAGGCCACGTAGGAGGGCGCGAGCCGTCATTTTATGGGGTTAGAGGGAAAAAGCTATTATGGATGACCACGAGCTAGAAATTCTCTTAGATGATCTTGAATCCGACAGGGTAGAAAGAAAATCTTTGCTTGCTGATAGAGACAAAATTTGTGAAGCAATCTGTGCCTTTGCCAACGATCTTCCTAACCACCGTCAGCCAGGGATTGTTTTTATTGGAGTAAATGACAACGGAACCTGTGCTAATCTTCCCATTAATGATCAGTTATTACTAACAATTTCAGACTTCCGTTCTAGTGGCAATATTTTGCCCTTTCCAATGATGACCGTACAAAAGAGGAATCTTAAAGGCTGTGAAATTGCGGTCATCGTTGTAGTGCCCAGTGATGCTCCACCAGTGCGCTTTAGAGGGCGCGTTTGGATACGTGTTGGGCCACGTAGAGCCATCGCAACTCAAGAGGAGGAACGTCGTTTAGCAGAAAAACGTCGTGCAAAAGATGTACCATTTGATATATGGCCAGTCTCTTCCACAACTTTGGATGATCTGGACAAGGATTTATTTTGTCGATTGTACTTACCATCGGCGTTACCAGCTGATGTCATAGAACAGAACCATCGCACCATCGAACAACAACTTACCGCATTGCGCTTTGCCAATATTGACGCGCAACCGAAGCCAACTGTACTTGGTATTTTAGTGGCGGGCAAAGATCCAAGGCAATTTCTTCCCTGTAGCTATATTCAATCAAAGAAATAGATGGGCCACTCCCTGACCTCCTGCGGTTACTAGACGAGATCCTAATAGTAAACATTGCTGTTGCAACAGACATCACAGCCCAACCAACAGAAGTTCGCCGTCCTGATTATCCAATAGTAGCATTACAACAACTAGCTCGCAATGCAATCCTCCATCGTACCTATGAGGGTACAAATGCGCCTGTACGCATTTATTGGTTTTCTGATCGTATCGAAATACAGAATCCAGGTGGTCCATTTGGACAAGTGAATCGTTATAACTTTGGCACACCCGGAATAACAGACTATCGAAATCCCCACCTTGCTGAAGCCATGAAAAATCTAGGCTATGTTCAACGTTTTGGAATGGGTATCCTGCTCGCTCGCAAGGAGCTTCAAAAGAATGCTAATACACCCCCTGAGTTTACTGTAGAAGATGCTTATGTATTGGTAACAGTCAGGAGATGATTGTGAACACACCTGTTATCGCATTTTTTAATAATAAAGGAGGAGTAGGAAAAACATCACTTGTCTACCACCTCTCATGGATGTTTGCAGACCTTGGCTATCGCTTGATAGCCACCGACTTGGACCCGCAAGCAAACCTTACAGCGGCATTTCTTGATGAGGAGCGCTTGGAGGAACTCTGGCCCAAAGGCAACCATCCCTCTACGGTCTTTGGCTGTATACAGCCACTCATACAAGGGACAGGTGATATAACACAACCACATATTGAGAACATTGAAGAAGGGAGCTATCAACCAACTCTTTTTGGTAGTTCCATTGGCCTTCTCGTAGGTGACTTGCTTCTCTCAAGTTTTGAAGATGAGCTTTCCGATGCTTGGCTTGGGTGTTTAGGCGAGAACCCACGAGCCTTTCGTGTTATCTCCGCTTTCTGGCGCATGATGCAAAAAGCAGCCGCTACTCATGAGGCGGACTTTGTGCTGATGGATCTAGGACCTAACCTGGGGGCCATTAATCGTGCAGCTCTCATCGCCGCTGACTACGTTGTAGTGCCACTTTCCCCAGACCTCTTTTCATTGCAGGGTTTACGTAATCTTGGGCCAACGCTGAGAAAGTGGCGCTCTGGCTGGAACGAGCGATTACCGAAAAATACAGTTGCCGATATTCCGTTACCACAAGGGAGTATACAGCCTATCGGTTACGTGGTTTTACAACATGCAGTACGTATGGATCGTCCAGTGAAGGCGTATGATCGTTGGATAGCCCGTATTCCTGGCGAGTATCAAGAATACGTCTTAGACCAGCCAACCTATGATAAGATTACCTCGGTTTTGCAAGACCCCCACTGTTTAGCATTACTCAAACACTATCGCAGCTTGATGCCTTTAGCTCAGGAAGCCCATAAGCCAATGTTTCATCTCAAGCCAGCTGATGGTGCATTAGGATCACACATGCGGGCCGTTCAAGGTGCCTCTCTGGATTTCGAGAAGTTAGCATTAGCTATTGCGAAACAAGCCGGTATACCGCCGCGATGAAGCCTCCCAGGGGCAATACGGACA
>VBJK01000457.1:10079-13760 GCA_005879655.1 Chloroflexota bacterium
AAGCACAAGGGATTGCCCAAGACGCATCAACCTAAGCCGGGGGTCCAGGGGGCTTCGCCCGCCTTTCGGGGTTAGGGGTGTCCCCAAGCTCTCCCTTTCACTCCTCTCGTCGCCTGCGGTGGCGAAGAAAAGAGGTTTTTGGGGACACCCCTAACCCCGTCAAAGGGCTTGCAGCCCTTTGCAATCCTGCTGTCAAGCGTTAGGTTGAGGGATCTAGGGCAATCTCTTGTGCTTGCCCTGGGTGGCCATTTTAGCGAAGAGGAATAGGTAGTAATGACGGTGATAAATTCATGAATGGTGTCATTTATGGTTCAATTTTATTTAATAGTATGCTATACTAGACTTAATCATTACTACTTATGTAGATTTTAGTATTAACTAGCAGCTATTACAAAGAGGATGGACCAATGGCAACAGAAATCCGAACTGTCTTTGAAAATATCTCTGGTGGCCTCGTTATGCTAGGCAAGGAACATGGAGATATGTCGTTTCGCCGTATTGCTGCCAGCGATTATATAGCTCATTTTCGCGAGTATAAGCCCGATATTCTTGCACTCTGCGAAGCGCGTATGGAACAAAAAGACGTCACCAGTGCAATGGTTGAACTGCTTGCGGAAGAATTAGCACTGCCCTATTATAGATGTTGTTATCAATCACCCTCACATCTAGAATCAGGCACCTACCAGGGCTTGGTGGTACTCAGTAAATATACAATCGAACAATATTTCACGTTTTCTCTGCCTAATCCAAGGCTGAGGGTGACGAAACCTAATGGCTCGCAGTGGATACTGTTCGATAAAGGTGCCCAGCGGCTAACGCTGAATGTGCAAGGAAGGCGACTCACCGTCTTCAATCTGCATTATTTCCCGTTTCATCACTTTCATCGTCGCATGAACGAAGTAGAGTTTGCCGGGATTAGACGAGAACTCGTCGATATCCTGCTATCGAGAGACCACACACCGACGATCATCACGGGCGATTTCAACAACAAAGGTTTACCCCTTCAAGCAGCATTTCCAGAACTTTTCCAGCAAGATCGCTTTCAGCAGGCGGTTGAAGTGGAAACGACGGTGGTCGGACTCCATGAACAGTTTGATCATATTTTGTATACACCTGCTTTATTAGAGGCACGACGAGGTTGGGCAGCACCAAATTATTCTGATCACTATGCAGTGATTGCGAACTTTACTTTTAGAGACTAAGCAGTTCATAAATATAATTCATTACATGAAGATACACCAATTACTAATTTTTTTGAGGAAGATATTTCAATATAAATATAATTAAATTATTTTCGGTTACTAATAAAATAGTATTGATAAGAGGAATTTATCGATAGCAGCCCAAGTAATAAGCCCCTTATGTTGTAAGGGCATGAGATGTGCTTTAAGCTCACTGAAGAGTTGCTGGTCTTTGCGAGCATAGCAACAAAAAATTTCTACTGGCATAAGCAACCTATTCTGGTATATTTTGTCTCTTTATCTGTTTGCATATGTGGAAGTGGTTATTGATTATATACTAACTTAGTTTTAGTGTCAATAAAGGTAAGGTAGGTCCAATACTATTGAGCCTACCTTACCTTTATTACATGGAACAAAGTTTTTTCTGCGTCTTATTAAGCATTAGTCAATTGGCAAGTTAGATAGCTGTGCTCATAGCTGATTTTAATAATCCTACAATTGAGCCAATGACTGAGGATTGGCTCAATTGTAGCAGCATTTTAAGTAGCTGATTACAGATCTGGAATTTGCCAGTTAATCTCCGGCTTACCTGCCTCCCGCAAAGCCTTATTGATCTGCGAGAAGGGCCTGCTACCAAAAAAGCCATGATGGGCTGAAAGTGGTGAGGGATGGGCAGACTTTACGATAACATGGCGCGTAGTATCGATCAGCTTGATCTTTTGCTGTGCAGGATTACCCCATAAAACGAAGACCACTGGCGTATCCTTCTCACTGACCTTGCGAATTATCGCGTCAGTGAAACGCTCCCAACCATGGCCCTTATGAGAATTTGCCTCCCCACGCCGTACGGTTAACACAGTATTGAGTAGTAGTACGCCCTGCTCGGCCCAAGGCACAAGGTAGCCATTGTTAGGAATGCGACACCCCAGGTCGGCTTGCAGCTCCTTGAAGATATTTTTTAACGAGGGTGGTGGCTCAACACCGGGCTGTACTGAAAAACACATGCCGTGCGCTTGGTTGGGGCCATGATACGGGTCTTGCCCTAATAGTAATACGCTGACTCTTTCATAAGAAGTAGTACGTAGTGCAGAAAAGACATCTTTGGCAGGTGGGTAAATAGTATAGTTTTTTCGTTCTTCAAGCACAAATTGATAAAGTTGCTGAAAATAGGGTTTTTCCAGTTCGTCTGCCAGCAGGGCGTGCCAATCTGGGGGGAGCATTGTCTGAAGCATATGTTTGTTCCTTTCACATTTCTTGTACTGTACCATTCCCAGCGTCCTGGAGAATTGTGGAAAGTTGTTCGATGGTGGCCTGTAGGTCTTCAATAATGCTGGCAATGATGACATCGGGCGGGGGCAAGTCATTGACCTCTTCCAGGCTTTTGTCACGCAGCCAGAAAATATCGAGGCTGAGTTTGTCGCGTTTGAGTAGTTCTTCGTAGCTGAAAACGTGGAAACGTTCACTCTCTTTGCGGTCATGACGGTTCTCTGGATTGTAGCATTGCACGAAATCATCTAGATGGGTGCGTGTCAGAGGATTTGTACGCAAGGTGAAATTTTGGTTTGTGCGTAGGTCATAGATCCACAATTGGTTGGTCTGATGCTGGAAGCTGGCGGGCCTTTTGTCGAAGAAGAGAACATTTGCCTTGACACCCTGGGCATAGAAAATACCGGTTGGCAATCTCAGCAGGGTATGTACATCGCATTGCTCCAGTAGCTTACGGCGTATTGTCTCGCCCGCGCCACCCTCGAAGAGTACGTTGTCGGGCACAACGACTGCGGCTCGTCCAGTCTCCGTCAAAAGCGATTTGATATGCTGAAGAAAGTTGAGCTGCTTATTGCTGGTGGTAGCCCAGAAGTCTTGGCGTACGATGACGCTGCTCTCACGCTCCTCTTTGCCCTTTTCGTTGATAAAGGTAACACTGCTCTTGCGACCAAAAGGCGGGTTGGTGAGCACCATGTCGAAGTATTCGTTAGGCTTGCTTTTTAAGCTATCCTGTACACGGATTGGACTCTTGCCCTCTTCGTCACTGCCGATGCCATGCAAGAACAGGTTCATCAGGCAGAGACGCGCGGTATTGTTGACGATCTCCCAGCCATGAAAGGCATCGTAGCGCAAGAAGATGCGCCGGTCACGATCTAGCTGATCATGATAATGCTTGGTGATGTATTCGTATGCCGCGAGCAGGAAGCCACCAGTTCCGCAGGCCGGATCACAAATGCGTATGTCGGGAGCCGGGCGCATCACATCAACGATAGCTTGAATGAGCGGACGCGGCGTAAAATATTGGCCTGCACCACTTTTCGTGTCTTCAGCGTTCTTCTGGAGCAAGCCTTCGTATGCGTCACCTTTGACATCTGCGTCCAGCATGGTCCACTGCTCACGGTCAATTAGATCTATGATTAAGCGCCGGAGCTTGGCCGGGTCCTGAATATTGTTTTGGGCTTTGCGAAAAATAATGCCCAGCATACTCTGATCTTTGCCTAGTTCCTCTAAAATG
>VBJK01000458.1 GCA_005879655.1 Chloroflexota bacterium
CTGACCGAGATTGCCGTTGAGAAAAATTCCACCATCGTTTTCCCGCTGCCCATTGACCTGATTCAGCCATTTTTTGAGTCAATGAAGAATTACCAAAATCATAATGCTAATCAAGAGCAGTTTGATGGACCGCGCTACCAGCCAACGGCTAGACCGCCCCTCTAGCCGCCCAACAGCCGCTTAGGGCACGCCCTAAGCGGCTGTTCTCTTTACACCTTCTTATTCTAGAGGAGCGGTGTGACGATTTTCTCTTTGCTTGCTTTGCAGATATTCTGCGCATGTCCGATAGGTCTCGTCTGAGATAAGACCTTTGGACATATAATGATTAAGCATGACATCCAACTTTAAAATACTTGTCAAATTGTAGCCATGGCGATGTAAGCGTTCTGCTGCACCGTGTTCCCGGTCTATCAGGACAATAATGTCCTTCACCTTCATCCCGTTTTCTTCAAGCAAACTGGCCGTTTCTAGAGCATTACTTCCCCTGGTGATAAGGTCATCAATGATCAAGGCCGTGTCACCTTGGTGGAAACGCCCTTCTATGCCGCGTTTCCCTGTGCCTTCAGGGTGAATACGTGCATAGATCATGGGTGTGGCGGTCTCCAGTGCGTAGGCTGTCGCTAGTAACAATCCTCCGACTGGTACGCCTGCGACGATACTAAATGGATGAATTCTGGGACGGCGTAATGATTGTGCAAGGTTAATTTCTTGCTGCATCAGCTTGCTCGCAACGCGTAACGCGGTTGGATGACTGATCAAGACCTTGGGGTTTACAAAAACGGGTGAGCTAATGGCAGACTCACTTACGGTAAAATGGCCAAATTGAACACCTCCGAGGTCGAACAGTATTTGTGCCAACCAGAGATTGTCCAGGGATTGTTCTTTCGCCACCTCAGCACTTGCGGTGCTCCTGCTCCCATATGAGAGCATGCACCGCCTCCTTTCTTTACTATGTACTCTCCTCCGAAGGATCTACGATACTCAGTATATCACAAAAAATAATGGTGAGGTACGAGCGTAGGCTGATCGGGGTCACTGTTACCTGCCGCAAGAAGAAAACCGTAGTTGCACAATTTATTGCGTGATGTCCAAAGAAACACCCGTAGCCGCGCAATTTATTGTGCATGTTATGTCAATTTGTGTCGCTGGTGCAATAAATTGCGCAACTACGGGATGCGCTACCCCTCTCCTCAATACAAAAAATGTTGCGCAAAAGCATAGTCTGTGATAGGCTTAGCATTGCAAATCTACCATATGTTATAAAAGAAGAAATTTAGGTGCAGGTATATGCCACTGATAGGTGTTAACCAACTAGGAAAATCTTTTGGCGCAGAACGCATTTTTTCTGGTGTAAGCTTTCAAATTGAAGAACACGATCGTATCGGGCTGGTTGGCCCCAATGGCGCGGGAAAATCTACTTTGCTGCATATTCTGGCCGGGCGTGAAGAAGCCGATGCAGGAACGGTTGCCGTTGCTCGCTCTGTTCGTATTGGCTATCTCACGCAGGTTGTCGCTTTCCAGCCACAGCACACGTTGCGTGAAGAGCTACTGACGGTCTTTGCGCAGTTGCGCCAGTGGGAACAGGAGCTTCATGAGCTGGCGAACAGCATGGCTTCTGCTGAAGCGCAACACGACGCCTCCCGGCATGAACAATTACTGCACCGTTATGACGAGTTGCAAACGCGACTGGAACATGCTGGCGGTTATACCTACGAGAATCGTGTCGCGCAAGTGCTCGATGGTCTGGGCTTTACGCGCGAGCAGCAGGAAGCGCCTGTGATGCAGCTCAGTGGGGGACAGCAGACCAGAGCTGCGCTAGGCAAACTGCTGTTGCAGGAACCAGATGTGTTGCTACTCGACGAGCCAACAAACCATCTGGATCTGGCCGCATTGGAATGGTTAGAAACGTATCTCTTGAGCTGGCCAGGCGCGGTGGTGATCGTTGCTCATGATCGTTACTTCCTGGATAAAATTGTCTCGCGCACCATCGAGATGGCCTTTGGACGTATTGAGGAATATCCAGGTAATTATACAAAATACCTTCAGCTACGTGAAGAGCGTATGGAACGTCGTATGCGCGAATATGAAGCCCAGCGAGCTTATATTGCACATACAGAAGAATTTATTCGTCGCTATAAAGCTGGTCAACGCAGCCGTGAAGCGCGAGGACGGCAGACATTGCTGAATCGAATGGAGCGTGTGGAGCGTCCACAGGATTTCCCTGAAATGCGTTTCGAGTTTACTCCTGTCACTGATAGCGGTCTTGTAGTGATTGCAACGCAAAAATTGGCCGTGGGATATAAAAATTCCGCCGTCCAGCAGGGCGTAACTAACGTGCTCATGCGTGTAGCCGATCTGGAATTACTGCGTGGCGACCGCGTCGGTTTGATTGGGCCAAATGGTGCCGGAAAAACGACCTTATTGCGCACACTGATCGGCGATTTACCGCCTGTGGATGGTCAGGTGCAATTGGGGCACAATGTACGTGTGGGCTACTATTCGCAGACCCATGCTGGCCTCTCTATGGAGCGCACCATACTCGATGAGATTCGGCAGGTCAGCGTTTTGAGCGAGGAAGGGGCGCGTAGTTTCCTTGGGCGCTTCCTCTTTTCTGGTGACGATGCTTTTAAGTCGATCGGCGCTCTCAGCGGTGGGGAGCGCAGCCGTGTTGCATTGGCCAAGTTAACATTGCAGGGCGCAAATCTCATGGTCTTAGACGAGCCAACCAACCACCTGGACTTGCAGTCACGGCAGTTCCTTGAAGACATATTGAGTGATTTTGAGGGAACACTGCTCTTTGTCTCGCATGATCGTTACTTTATCGACAGTCTGGCAACGAAAGTGTGGGCCGTCGAAGATGGAGTCTTGATCCCATATATAGGGAACTATACAGAATATCGTACGCATAAGCGCAGGATTGTGCTCGATGTGCCCGCGCCAATCGCCAAAAAAGCTGTATCAGCGTCCAAACCTGCTGCACAGCCCGCGAAGGTGACACGTAAAAAAGAGCCAAAGGTCAAACTGCGCACCGTTGAGGATGTGGAGCGCGATATTGAGCAGGTGGAGACGCAGATAAAATCTCTTGAGGAAGCCCTCTCTCAAGCTGCACTCCATGCCGATGCTATGCAATTGACACAGTTGTCGCAAGCATATGAACAGGCAAAAACACAGGTAGATGAGCTACTTGCAGAGTGGGAGCGCCTGGCAGAGGTTGCTTCGTAGCTCTGTATTCCCTACATTCATCACGCCTTTCGTAGCTGCGCAATTCATTGCGCTTTACCTTGGAATAACATACATCCTTTGCAATGAATTGCACAGCTACGCTGGATTGCTCCTTGAGCGTCTGATAGCACCGCCAATCAGCCCACCCAAAGCCAGGAACAGAGGAGCGCTTGCCGCAGCCATCAGCCACAAGACCAAGAAGAGTAATGGTACGAGCAATGCATAATGTGTTTTGAGTATATCTATGATCTTCGTAGAAAAAAGTTTATATGCGATGGCTGGTATGAGTCCTGTTGCCAGGCTCAATAAGAGTGTCGGAATGAAATGACTGAAGCCATAGCGAAATGCTGATCTGGTCGCATTGGCGCAGAGGAGTGCCAGTGCGAAGCTCGCCAGTGCAAGGCCGATTAAGGCTGGCAGTTGTGGTTGTAAAATGGGTAGTCCTATGCCAAGCGTGCCGATGAGCAAGCCCGCAACTTGCAGGGCCGCCGTGCGCAGAAACGTGCGTATGTTTGCTTCTGATGGTTGCGTTGTTTGTGCAAGACGTTGCTGGCGCTCTCGCTCAACTATCGTAGTTGCGTCGCTGTATAGCCCAGAGGTTATGCGGGAGCGAGCTGGTGGTGGTTGTACGGTTGTGGTCGCATAGGGTGGACTTTGCCCTGTTACTGGCATATCGGCGACAGGTGTTTGGGTGCGAGCTTGATTTTGCATAAATGGCGCGGAGGTAGGCGATAGAGGCGGTGCAGTCGAGTCAGGTGGTGTGGGTGTGCTGCCGACCAGTACGACGGGAGTTGTCATTTGCCCAAAGAGATGTGGGCGCTGTTGCTCTCCCAAAGTATTGTATAAATGGGCATGGAGTTGTTGGAGCGTAATAGTTCCCGTGCTGGGATCGCTGGCAGGACCACAGAGACTAACGATCAGGCGATGGGTAAACAGACCAAGGCCGCGTTCTCCTGTCTCGGCAACCAGTTCGTTGCCGCGACACGAACATAACAGTAGGTGATTGGGCTGTTGTTGTAATAATGGCAGAATAGTAGATCCCAGCAAGGGCTTAACGTCATAGGGGGATGTGCGATAGCGGTTCCAGAGAGCACCAGTCTGAAAGGTATCCAGGATCAATAAGACCTGGCTAGCTCGGCTACGTAAGAGCGGACTTTGCACGATCGAGTCCAGGGAGAGAGCAGTTTGGGGGTTCTGAGAGTATGTATTGGAGAGCGCTATATAGCTAGCGCCGTAACGCTCATCGAGAAAGACGTGTCCAGCAAAATATATGAGCACGAGATCGCCTGCTTCTGCTACAGAGAAGCAGAGCTGACCAATGAGCGATTCCACAAGTTCGCGCGTGGCGAGCTTGCCCTGTACGAGCTGCACGTCTGCGGGAGACCATTTCCCGCCCTGGTTATTGACGAGCCACTGGGCAATGGCTTTTGCATCATTTTCTGCGTATTGTAATGGTTGAAACGTGGGATCTTGATAGTGATTGATTCCAATGATGAGTCCCAGACGCCTGCTCATCTCATCTCCTCAGTGGCTTAAAATTTTGACTTTACTAGTGAGCCATTGTACGATAGTTATTGCTATCTAAGTAATATACACGAGCAAGCAGGTACTTTTTGGAGATCATGCTTAACGAAAAGCCTACCCCCGCACCCCCCAGGGCACCCACAAGGGATGCCCCTACAATGGTACGAACGCGCTTGGGAGGTTGATCCGTACCATTGTAGGGGCATCCCTTGTGGGTGCCCTGGGGGGTGCCCTGGGGGTTGCGGGGGGCTTATTTGACCGGCATTGTCCCTTGTGGGTGCCCTGGTGACGGCTTATTTGAACATTATTGGGGTACAGCAACTTTATCTGGTGGAGGCATCCGCATTTGAGCACAAATTTGCTTGCTGTTTTGTGCTCGTCCACCAGATAATGTTGCTGTACCATTAGTGGCCTTATCGGTGCTAATCATCGTAGACGGAGCAGAATACGAATGCCACGTATTATTGGATTAACAGGCAACATTGCCTGTGGTAAGAGCTTTGTAGGGCGTCATTTACTAGAGTTGGGGGCTGAGCGCTACATTGACGCTGACGCGATAGTACATCGGCTTTACGAGTCTGGTCAGTCTATTGCGCTCCAGGTGGCCCAGGCTTTTGGTCCAACGGTGCTCGCAGCGGATGGTAGCGTTGATCGTAAGGCGCTGGGTGCTATTGTGTTTAACGATCGTGCCGCGTTGCAGCGCCTGGAGCGTATTGTGCACCCGGCGGTAAGTGTGGCCTTGCAGCAAGAACTGGCACTCGTCAGTGCATCGGGTATCGCAGTAATTGATGCCGTGAAATTATTGGAGGCAGAATCTGGCAAACTGTGTCAAAGCAAGTGGCTGGTTATCTGTGCTGAAGAAGAACAATTGAAGCGTCTCATGGCGCGCGACGGTTTTAGTCTAGCTGAGGCCCGTGCTCGTATCACTGCTCAGCCAGTGGCATCCAGTAAATACGCCCTCGTTGACGAAATATTAGATAATAGCGCATCACTGCAAGAGATCCGACAGCAGACTGCGGCAGCCTTCAAGCGCTTTTGCCAAAAATCTCCAAGCTGATCCTCTTTTTACCATCCTCTTCTATAGAAATGCTCCAAAGAAATGCTCCAAGGCTTCGAGATGAAGATGCAGAAGCGTGAGGTTTCAGACTTTCTTGACGTATTACTATCGTTAGAAGTAGGGAGACTGGTCTATTCTCAATAGAGCCTTATCAAATTTACCATCCTTCTAGCGATCTGTAAAATCATACTTAATTTGTAGTTGTAAGGAGACTAATTCATTATGCAGAAACGTTGGTCACGTATTTTTGCGCTAGCAGTAGGGTTGCCTCTATTGCTAACCATGTTGGCTGCTTGCGGCGCTGGTACTACCAATCCGGGTGGGAGCACGGGTAGCCCAGCGGCTGGCTCAAAGACCATTAAGGTCGCCACGGATTTTCCAGTATCTGGTAAGGATACTAGTAATGGCAAGCCAGCGGAGAATGGTGCTCACTTAGCGGTGCTTGAGGCCAATGACAACAAGACGATCCCAGGGTATACGCTCGAATTTATTCCCAAAGACGATGTTGGTCCCAGCGGAGCGCATGATCCAGCAACGGGTTCCCAAAACGTCACAGCCTTGGTCGCATAGCTAACAATGCTCCTATTGCTATTATTAGCCCTTCAAATACCAACCAATGTCTCACACAGACCGGAGCGGATATTGGTTGTACTGGTGCTAACGACTTGGTTCCCACATTACGTCCAACTGGTAAAGTGACGTACTTCCGTGTTGCCACAACCGACGATCATCAGGGACCAGCGAATGCTGACTATCTGTATAATACTCAGCATTATAAGAAAGCCTATGTAGTTGACGATACCGAAGTCTATGGCAAAGGTATTGCCAATACCTTTACCGCTGAGTGGAAGAAGTTAGGTGGTACCATCCTTGGCCGCGATAGCCAACCTGGTACAACCACTTCCTTCGTATCCTTGCTCACCAAGATTGCCGCAACACAGCCCGAAGTCATCTACTTTGGTGGGACCGATGCAACGGGTGCGACACTGATGCGCCAGCAGATGCAGCAAGTTCCTGCCTTGAAAAACACCCCGTTCGCTGGTGGTGATGGTATCGTCTCTGCAAGCTTTGCTCAGACCGTTGGCTTGACGGGTGGCCCAGTTTTTGGTACGGTAGCTTCTTCCGATGTCACCAAAAATCCCGCTGCCGCCGACTTCATTAAGAAGTACAAGGCCGCCTATGGCGATTTAGGCGCTTACAGTGCAGCAGGGTATGACTGCATGAAGATCCTCATTGGTGCCATCAAGGCCGCTATCGATAAGGGCGCGGTGGTACCAACAGGTTCTGGTGATGCAGCTGGAGCCAAGACGTTCCGCCAAGCAGTGATTGATGCCATCCAGAAGACCGACTACAACGGTCTGACCGGCCATCACAGCTTTGATAAGAATGGTGATACCACCAACAAAGTGATTACCATCCAGCAGTTAGCGGATGTCACCGGCAAGCCCGGCTGGAAAGTTCTCACTTCGCTGACGGTAAAATAAGCGCACTGCTTGAGCTAAAGTGAGAGTATGGAAGCCTGACGGTTCTACTGATCGGGTTTCCGCAGCGAAAGAGGGAGTCGCCAGCAGGTCAAGATCTGTATGGCGGTTCCCGTCTTTCTTAATTTATGCTATAATATATATATGTAGCGCTTATTTGGGTGCTCTTCGTTTTTTGTGCCATGTTGTCAGGCAACGCAAGGGGCGATCCCCTTAAATAAGTTCCTTCACAAGGGATTACCCTGGGGAGGGTGGTTATTGAGGTGAGATGACTTTTCTCCTTACCTGCAAAAAATGATAGACACCCTACATATGCTAGTAGGAAAGTGGGATCTGCAACAATGTCACTCTTTTTGCAGGAGCTAGTCGTGGGCATCTCGACAGGAGCAATTTATGCCTTGATTGCTCTGGGGTACACCATGGTGTACGGTATTATTGAACTCATCAACTTTGCCCATGGCGATATCTTTATGATAGGCTCTCTCATCTCTATTGTTATTTTGGATCTGCTAGGGATTACAACAACGTCGCAGCCAACTGGTTTTACCTTGCTTGCTGTGATGCTGGCTGCTTGTTTAGGTTCGATAGTTCTGTGTGCGATTTTGGGGATGGTGATTGAGCGCGTTGCTTATCGCCCGTTGCGCAATGCGCCCCGTCTTGCACCGCTCATTTCTGCGATTGGCGTGTCCCTCATTCTGGAAGATATTGGTAAGCTCTGGAAAGGCGTGAACAATGTGCCTTTTCCGCAGATCTTCCCTCAGATTACTTATAACATCGGGCCAGTGAATATCAGCGGTGTGAATATTCTAGTACTTATCGTCGCTGTTGTATTGATGGTGGCTCTGCAATGGTTTGTCACTAGTACGCGTACTGGACGTGCTATGCGTGCTGTCGCGCAAGACCGTGAGGCGGCGGCGTTGATGGGCGTGAATGTTGATCGGGTGATTTCGATTACCTTTTTGATTGGCGCGGGTTTGGCCGGTGCCGCTGGTTTTGTTTATGGGTTACAATATGGCAGTACCATTTTCTCACTTGGTTTGCCGATCGGTCTGGTTGCGTTCACTGCTGCTGTACTCGGTGGCATCGGCAATATTGTAGGAGCAATGTTGGGCGGTTTGCTGATAGGTCTGATTGATGCATTGTCTACATTGATTCCAGACACAGTATTGCCACATGGTGGTACGCCATGGCATAATGCGATCATTTTTGCGATTTTAATTCTGATCCTAATTTTCCGACCTTCTGGCCTTCTAGGACAGCATACACCTGAAAAAGTATAGTATGATGAACAGAGGGTTCGTTGATCGGAAGTGAGGTAACGTAAACGTGTCAACACTGATAAGTCCTCATGTACTTCTTGCGGTGCGTGATAACCGCCAGCTGCTGCTGAAATGGATCGTTGCGCTGCTTGTACCGCTTGCTGTCTTTACCTTCCTTTGGAATGGTGAAGCAATGGCCAATCAGGTCCTCTTAGGATTGTTTGTAGGTGTCAGCACTAGTTTTGACACCATTACTCTCATTTTTGCTGCCATCTTTGTCGTGGTCTTCTATGCGGTAATTATTACGCTCTCTGGCTATCTGGTTGCGGCAGATAGTGGTCAGCGTAGTGTGGTGGATCTGTGGTTAGATGTTTTGGTGTATATATTAGTGCCCCTCTTCCTGGTCATTGGAACTGGTTTGATTATCGGTCTGGCCTTGGCTGCTCTCGTGTGGGCAATCTATCTCTATGTACGTAGCCGCGTGTTTACAAAGCGTACCATAAAAAGTGGAGCGATGTTATCTGAGCTGGCTGTGCTTGCTGAAGAGCAGCGTGGTGAGCTGATGAGGAGGGCGGTGCTCGGAGGGTTCTGGTTTGCAACGGCCTTTGCCGTAGTTTCTTTGGTCCTGGATCTGATCTTTTATGTTGTTGGTCAGCTGCCTGATATTCTGTTGGTCTGGGTAGTTCTACGGACGATCTTATTGCCCATCGTGGGATACTTCCTGGGCTATGTAGGTGGCTTGGCGGCAGTGCGTCGCACCATTGCGGCCAAGACCAATGGCAATGGGCGAGGTGTGACAAATGTGAGTAAGAAGAGAAGGTTGGAGGTACTCTCGACCGCCAGAGCACTGGAAGAAGCCAAAGACTTGGTACCTAACGATCTTCCTCTTAGCAGTACTGGTGCACAACGTTTCTACTTACTCTTGCTGACCGCGTTTATTCTCTTCTATCCTTTTATTGATCCTTTCTTGTTCGGACCAGGCACGGGTGGTCGTTTAGCAGGTTATGGTGATGCGGGATATTATGTGATTCTGGCTCTGGGATTGAATATTGTGGTTGGCTTTGCAGGCTTGCTTGACCTGGGATACGTGGCTTTTTTCGCTATTGGCTCTTACACCTGGGCGATCTTCGGTTCTACTCAATGGGGACTGCTGACTGGTCTTACTATTCCTCTGAATACCATCGGCTGGTACTTCTGGCCTATGCTGCTTGTCACTGCGTTAGTTGCAGCTTTCTTTGGCCTGCTTCTTGGTGCGCCTACACTACGTTTGCGGGGTGATTACCTGGCCATTGTCACGCTGGGGTTTGGTGAAATTGTGCCAGTTATCTTCCTCGAATTGGATCAGTATACAAATGGCGCGAATGGTATCGTGGGTGTGGAATCACCTCACCTCTTTGGGGTGGATTGGTCTGGGTTTACCCCTGGCCCTTACTACTATCTGATCGTAGTGCTGATTGTGCTAGTTATCTTTGCTAATATTCGTCTACGCGACTCGCGTTTAGGGCGGGCGTGGGTAGCTATTCGTGAAGATGAGATTGCCGCGGCCTCTTCCGGGGTGAATCTGGTGAATACCAAACTGCTGGCATTTGCGGCAGGTGCATTCTTTTCAGGAATTGCGGGTGCATACCACTCTGCTAAACTGGGAAGCATCACGCCGGATAGTTTTAGCTTTGGTGACTCGGTGATCTATCTTGCGATGGTTGTGATCGGCGGTATTGGGAGCATCCCAGGTGTGATTGTGGGTGCGCTGACCGTCTATGCGATCAACCAGTTTATTCTTGCGCAGTTAGATACGTTGGCAGCTGATCCGGCAAGTTTTCTGCATGCGGTCAGTGCAGCGATCGTGCAGGTCTTTCCTGGGTTTACGTTCGGTAATGTTCGTAATCTCGTCTTTGGTGTCATCCTCGTGATTGTGATGATTTTCCGTCCTGAAGGCTTTATTCCTAGTGCGCGTCGCAAACGTGAGTTGCGTCGTAAGGAGGAAGAAGGGCCGGAAGTTGGTTCGTTAGATGTGGTACCAGGGGCACCAGGCTTTGAGTCTGAGATGCGCATTGAATAAGGAAGGTTGGCTGCTATGAATATGGGACAAGCAGGCCAGTATACTAATGGACCTATGCTGAAGCTGGCGCATGTGACGAAGACCTTTGGCGGTCTGACTGCCGTTCAGGATGTCGATCTGGAAGTATGGCCGCGTGAGATTGTCAGTATTATTGGTCCGAACGGTGCTGGCAAGACGACTGGACGCCTGATAAAGTACTGGTTCGTGGTATTGCGCGTACCTTCCAAAATATTCGCCTGTTTAATAACATGACTGTGCTGGAAAATGTGCTTGTGGGGCAGCATTCGCAATTGCGAGCTGGTGTCTTAGGTGCGCTGTTTAATACGCCGCGTGTGAAGCATGAGGAGGCTGAAGCACGCAAAAGAGCTATTGAGTTACTAGGCTTTTTTGGGCCAGCGCTAGTTGAGCGCCAGGATGAATATGTGATGAATCTTTCTTATGCGGAGCGTAGGCGCGTTGAGATTGCTCGTGCATTGGGGGCTAAGCCCAAGTTGCTGCTGTTGGACGAGCCGACAGCTGGGATGAACGAGGCCGAGACGCTGGATGCTGTCAAGTATGTGCTGCGTCTGCGTGATGAATTGCAGCTCACTATCCTATTGATTGAGCATAAGCTAACTGTAACGATGGGCATCTCAGATCGGATCGCAGTGCTTGATTACGGACGAAAAATTGCCGAAGGTTTACCTGAAGAGATCCGTCGCAATGAGCAGGTCATTGCCGCTTACCTTGGTAAGGCTGCCCAGGCTGATCAGTAAGCTGCTGCTGGATAAATGAGGTCTATGATGTCTTCTATAATGTTAGAACTCGATAAAGTGAATACATATTATGGTCCGAGCCGTGTGTTACATGATGTTTCGCTTCAGGTGAACAAGGGTGAGATCGTCTGCTTGCTAGGGGCCAATGCGGCGGGCAAGACGACGACCATGAAGACGATTTTTGGTCTGGTGCGACCGCGTAGTGGTGTCATTCGCTTTGAAGATCGGCCCATTGAGCGCAAATTGACGGGTGATATTGTTGGTTCGGGTCTGGCGCTGGTGCCGGAGGCGCGCCGTATTTTCCCGCGTATGACAGTATTAGAGAATTTGCAGATGGGAGCTTTCAGCCGCAAGGATAAGGTTGCGGTTAAAGATGATATTGAGCACGTGTGTCAGATTTTTCCGCGTATCCAGGAGCGGCTGAAGCAAGTTGCGGGTACTATGTCGGGTGGTGAGCAACAGATGTTGGCCATGGGACGTGCGCTGATGTCTCGTCCGCGTATGATTTGCATGGATGAGCCTTCGATGGGTCTGTCTCCTCTGCTGGTGGAGACGGTCTTCGAGACGATTGTGCGTATACGTGCTGAGGGCATGACGATATTTCTGGTTGAGCAGAATGCGTCAATGGCATTGAGTTTGGCTGATCGTGGCTATGTCTTGCAGACGGGCAAGATTGTGCTCAGCGATACGGCTCAGAAGCTGCTCAAGAATGATCTCGTGCGTCAGGCATATCTCGGTGGTGATTAATGATCTCTATACGTGTATAGCAAGAAAAATTATCTTTCTTGCTATACACATATGCAATGAGCTAGCGCTTGTCTAATTTATGATGAAGTTCTTGTATGCGTTGAATAACCTCGGCGAGTGTGGTGACACCTAGATCTTCCATATCTTCGCGTACTGTCTCCAGCCGTTCTAACAGTTCCATGTCGTCGTATTCTTCTTCGTCCAGGTCCTCGTCATCGCTCTCGTCGTCAAAGGCGGGTTTTTGTGCATCTGATTTGGTCATTTAGTTGGGTTCTCCTTGTTTATTGGGTAGTCTTTGGTTGGGTGCACGTCAATTTTTTGCAGGTCAGCCATGCATGTAAAGATCGTAGTTGCGCAATTTATTGCGCTATAGACATAGGCAAATAAAACGGGCGCAATAAATTGCGCAGCTACGGGTGTATTTGGCAGGCACAGCGCAATAAATTGCGCAACTACGGTCTTTGCACGTGTAGCTGGCCTGCAAAAATGGTGTGTACCCGTCTTGATTCTATTATACATGAGATGTCTATTTTATCACGCTTCTCAACACTTTTAAGCTATCGGTAAGACATATGAAGCATTGTAACCTCGTCTGTCTGTGTTCATTCTATGCGGTCTCGGTTTGTTCTTGTGATTGTTAATGGGACTGTAAAAATCTGGTTGAGGTATAAACTGATCAGCTTTCCGAGAGTCTCAGCGATGGCATGTCTGAGCAGAGATTCTCGGAAGGCTCCAGAGGCGGCTTGACACGAATATAGCGCTTCTTGGGGTGCTTTTGCTGACAGGAAAAAGCTCTTCTGTAATGAGACTCTCGGAAACTGTTGCGTGAGGTGGCTTGTGGTGCTATACTAGAGGGGCCGGAGTCTAAATGGCTAGGGAGGCTCGTTGGAGCTTGAAAGGGCAGAATTCTGCCAGTATAACACCATCCCTACTTCCGTCTAAAGCGCTATGATCTTGCAGGTCAGAGAGAAGGATGAAAATGGGCTATACTAGCAAGAGAAGGAGCGTGCCAAGGCCGGATAAGGCGACTGATGCATCAAGCTCGGTGATATCCGCTGGCTTGGGTGTGACCAGAAGAGAGAATTGTTGCTATGCTCCGCAAGGTGCTAAGCACGCGTAGGAAACTTGTGTTCGTTTCCACACCTCACGCGCCTCTCGTTTGGAAGTCAAAGCGAGACCAAAGGAGGACTCAGATGCAAGTTGTTCACCCACACTGTTGTGGGCTTGATGTCCAC
>VBJK01000459.1 GCA_005879655.1 Chloroflexota bacterium
ATTGTATGTTCTGTCAATAGAATAACTACTATGATTGGTTAGTTTGGTTCTATATATGACAATTTTTTAATAAATCACATCTACACGTGCAAAATAAAATGATTTCGGTTATACTATAAACGTCTTGTGTGCCCATGCGTTTTTGTATGGTAAGGAAACTACTGCCCTGACAATAGTGAGGGATATTGGTGATGGGGGATGTGGAACCGCAAATTGAGCAATTATGTGTACCGGAGGTAGTGGCAGCACTCCTGCGTGAGTTGAGTGCCGTCACAGATTATCGTACTTTACAAGATAGCTTGCCGCAGCACTTAACCAGTTTACTCAGGTGTCGTTCTGTCTTGTTGTATCAGCGTAGCGGAGAGACACTACAATTGGTGGCAGGATCTTTTGATGAGAAACCGGGTTGGTCTGCTGCCCTGCTGGCTATCGCACACATTAATCCTATTCAGCTCGATAGTGAGGTACCAGAGGCGTGTGCATGGCGTGCACGGCAGGCCATTGCGCAGCCTGCAACGGAACCTCTACTTGTTGCCATGCCGCTCATCTACCGTCAGGAATGTATTGGTGTGCTGGTGGTATGGCGACAGAGAGGCGCAGCAACGGCATCCATGCCTGAGCATTGGACTGCTGATGAGATCCATGGTGTGGAGGCGATCGCGAGTGTCGTGGCTTTGCTGCTAGAGAATACACGCTTACTGGAACAAGATCGGGAGCGTATACGTGAACTTTCACTGTTGAATAGTATTAGTCGCCAGATGAGTTGCTCTATGTATGAGCCTGAGCGTGTGCGTGATCTTGTGGTGCAACGTGTGAGGGAAATTTCAGGAGCAGATCTTTGTGACGTGATTGAGCCAGCAACGGTTAGTGTTATACCCTGGCTGGTCTCACCATTACGAGAAAAGTTGTTTGAGCACTTTCGTGCACAAAATACGCCAACCGTATTGCTGATTGAGCGTCCTGGTGATGTGAATAATCCGCATTTCAGTGATTATCTGCAACATCTACCAGCAAGCGTCAGCACCTTCTTTGCCCTTCCTTTGTGTAGTGATCGCGCAGTAACGAAACGGAGTGGCTCTGTGCAGCGTGCAAGCTTGGAAACAACATGGAACAGCCTTCAGGAACGACGAGTATCGGGCATCATTGTCGGCGCTTATGAGCGGCCCTGGAAACTTCGCCCTGCACAAATTGTACTACTTCAGGTAGTAGCAAGTCAGGCAAGTACTGTTTTAGAGAATAATCGTTTGGAAGAGGAAAAACGGCGTCTGGATCGGCTTGCTACATTGGGAGAAATGGCGGCCAATGTCGCACATGAGGTACGCAATCCACTGGCTTCAATCAAAATCTCTATGCAGATGCTCTTAGATGATCTGGTCAGCGGTGAAGCAAGCTTGCTTGATAACGAACGGATGCAATGGGTACAGCTGTCGATAGGGGTTGTCTTGAAAGAGGTTGAGCGCCTTGATAGTATTGTGCGAGATCTCCTGCTCTTTGCCCGGCCACAACGCTTGCATCGCGTGCGCTGTCAGCTACCTGAACTAATCGAGCGCGTGCTACAACTGATACAGCCACAGTGTGTAGCGGCGAATGTTGTGCTGGATCGTATCTACGACGAATTACTACCAGTATGGCTAGATGTCATGCAGATGGAGCAAATATTACTAAACATATGTGTTAACGCATTACAAGCAATGCCAGATGGTGGGGTGTTAACGGTTGCGTGTCGCCTGTATTCTCCAGAGCATACACTCCATGCTACAGAGCAACCTGGAGATGCATCAGCGGAACGACAAACCATACAGGATAGCAGTGCAACGGTTGGGGGGAAAGAGGAGCAGTCTGGAAGCGTGATAGCACAGCAGTGGATAGAGATAGCCGTCAGCGACACTGGTGTAGGTATATCGCCAGCTCAACTAGAGCGCATTTTTCAGCCATTTTTCACAACCAAGGCACATGGTATAGGATTGGGCTTAGCCATTACGCGTCGTTTAGTCGAAGATCATGGTGGGTATATACACGTGGAAGGGCAATTTGGGTATGGCGCGCTAGTCTCTGTGCGCTTACCAATCATTCAGACTGGTCATCATAGGAACGTCTTATGAGCCTGAGTATTCTTATTATAGACGACGAACCACATTTGCCGCATCAGTTTGCACGCTTCTTGCGTAAGCGAGGGTATGAGGTATTTACAGCAGCAGATGGAGAAGCAGGTTTGCAGGAATTGCAAAGAAATGATATCGACTTGGTCCTGCTCGATTTGCGCCTGCCAAAACTGAGCGGACTGGAGGTCTTGGGGCGGATTCATCAGTTGGATCATGAGATCCCTGTCGTTATACTCACTGCATATGGTGATGTACAAACAGCGGTCGCTGCCATGAAATTAGGAGCAGCAGACTATTTACTGAAAGGATTTGATTTAGAAGAGTTACTGCTGGTTGTGCAGCGTGGGTTGGAGACAAGTGCCATGTCACGCGAGTTACGCCAGTTGAAGCGGGAGCGCGGTGAGAAGTATCACTTTGATCATATTGTGGGGTATAGTGAGCGCATGAGAGAAGTGTTTGGCGTGGTAGCTCGTGTCGCGCATAGTAATGCTTCTGTATTGATCATGGGTGAGAGTGGCACTGGCAAGGAAGTCGTGGCGCGTGCTATTCATGAGCAGGGTCCACGGGTCAACGGACCATTTCACCCACTAAACTGTGCTGCTATTGCCAGCAACCTGCTGGAAAGTGAACTTTTCGGTTATGAGCAGTATGCATTCACCGATGCTAAAAGGCAAAAACGTGGCTTATTAGAGCTTGCCGAAGGAGGAACATTATTTCTTGATGAAGTGGGGGAGATGCCGCTAGATATGCAAGCGAAGCTCTTGCGTGTATTGGAAACGCGATCATTTTATCGCCTGGGGGGAAGTAAGGAAGTCAGGATTAATGTACACGTAGTGGCGGCGACGAATCGTAACCTGGAACAGGCCATGAAAGAAGGATCATTTCGTTCGGATCTCTTCTATCGTCTTGCTGTACTTACCATTGAGCTGCCACCTTTACGTGAACGGCCTAGTGATATTTTGCTCTTTGCATCGCGTTTTCTTGAAGAGTATAACAAATCATTAGGGCGCAATATAAGACGTATTGCCCCGGAGGCGCAGCGCTTGCTGCTTGCTTATCGCTGGCCTGGTAATGTGCGTGAATTAAAGAATGTCATAGAGCGAGCGATGATATTGAGTAGCAGCGATGAATTATTGCCAGCACATCTGCCCTATGAGATTGTTGGTTCAGCAGAGCCATATCGCAGCCAACCGGTCGATCCATGGGAGCAGTGGCTGAGCGTCCGACCGCCCGGCTCTGTCTCATTAGACGGCGTCGTTGAGCGTATCGAACAACATTTAGTGCGTTGGGCTTTGGAGGCTGCGAAACACAACCGTACACGTGCCGCAGAGCTCCTTGGCCTAGCAAAAGTAGATCAGCTACGCTATCTTATGCGTAAGCATAGCATTGAATGACGCCACTATTCCTGAGGTGCAAAGTTATGCTGGTAAGCTTCCTCTGGCAAGTTCTGTAGCAGCTCTGTCTCGATATCTTGCCAGACTTGTAATTCTAATTCGGCATTGCTTGGTTGCTGTTGGCGCGTAGTCTGCTGAAATTTTTCTGTGAAACGTTGTCGGAAAGTTGCCACGACAGGATTTTGATACGCGGGAAGTGGCAGAACGCGCAATTCTACCAACATGGGAAGGTAGAACTCGCTTTTCTTGAATGCAAGTGCTATCAGGTCGCCATACGTACTCAACAAATTCAACCTTTGTGGTGTAAAATACTTAGGTTGAGTGCTAGATGCGAGCAGACAACCGGCAACGCGACCTTCAAAACGGATAGGAGTAGCGGCAGCGCTAATTTCATGCTCGCTACGAATCACAGGCGAGTTAGATCGTTCGCGCAGGTCATCCTGCCATACAATGTGATGGGATTTCATGGCATTGCCAGAGAGCGACTCCATGCCCAGAAAATGGACATCATGTTCGAGATCTGATGCCCAAGGATACGTGCCCTTGCCAGCTCGTTCGCGTAAACTGCGAATCTTGCCACCATGGGCAGGCGGCATACATTGGATAACTCTGATGGCCATACCCAGGCTATGAGGGTCCATATGGACGAGGGCCTGTTTGAGTACAGCATCCGTGATGCGCCAGAAGAGCAAACTTTCTGTTGTTGTGGTACGCAGATTCAAGATTTGGGCAAAGAACTCCGATGGAATCTGCTCTGGCGTATCCTCTGCCAGCCAGGAGTGGATCTCAGGATATTCTTTTTCAAGAGCCTCAAGTAGCTCTTGACGCTGATTAGGATGTACAACCCTCAATAGACGAATCAGATGATTTTTTTGTGGATTCGATTCTCCACTAGCCCAGCGCGAGAGTGTCATATTGGTGACACTCAAAGCTGATGCAAGGCGCTGGCGTTCTGATGTCGTCTTAATGATCCCTTGGAAGACACTTGACCAAGAGGGTGGGGTGATCATAATTTACCACCTCATTATTCTACTTAATGATAACGTCTGGCGCTGTCGCATATAATATGCAGAGGGAATGGTTTAGCATAACACTCCGCTCTGTTTTGACAGTACTGAGGAGAGTCTACCAGCACTTACCGAAAAAAGCAAGATGTTCTATCATAATAGAGTTGTCTTTGTTGCTTGAAGTCTGTATGGTGGATACGTACGATAAATGATAAAGTACAATAAATATAAAAAATAAGGGTGATACATGTCCCGGAGAATACTTATTGTTGATGATGATAAAGAGGTACGGGAGATTGTGATGTTTGTGCTCAGTCGCAATGGGTTTGAGGTCATAGCTGCTGAGGATGGATGGCAATTACAGCAACTGCTTAAGGAAGAGATCGTAGGTCTACCCGACTTGATAATGCTGGACGTGATGATACCTGGTGAGGATGGTTATCAGATCTGTCACAACCTGCGTCAAGATCCTACAACGCGACATATTCCTATTATTATTCTTACGGCTCATACTGAAGACATCTATCAGCGTATCAGCGTGGATCTCGGAGCAGTACAACATATTACCAAACCCTTTCATCCATTAGTACTAGCTGAACAAGTGAAGGGGCTTTTACAGATGAGATAAGTTACCAAAATAGAGCGTATCAGCAAATTTCTACAGAAAAGACTGGACGAACATACTCGTAGGATTTACAATATTTCTAATGGTGATATCTGTACGTTTTGAGGAGAAGGCAGATATCAAGGATGAGGTTATCTATTTCTTCTCTCGTTGAAATCGATACTAATCGTCCTGATAAGTTCAAGGAAGCAGTGCAGCCATGCCGAATAGATACGAACGCGAGATTGAAGAGATTCTGCGCAACTTGGAGCAGACCGGGCCGAAACCAGGTTCGGGACACAATGGTGGGGAGCGATTGCGACGACGAACGCCATCTCATTCGCCTAGACGTTCATTTCGCCTCTCTTCACTAACTTTTTCTACAGCAGAATGGTTACTGCTTGTTACGGTGATAGCAGCGCTTGTTGCTGGGGGATATGAGTTTATCCGTGGTGAGCCGGATATCTTGTCTCGTGTCCTTGCTACGGTCGGTGTTGTATGTCTGTCGTTAGTAACATGTTCTCATTTCCTGTTTCAGCCCCGTCGTGCGCAGTCCGTGCAGTACGGCAATGTCACGATTACGCGCTTGCGCCGTAATCCTTTGAGTATGCTCAAGACGCGCTGGAATCTTATGATGCTCAAGATGCGTTATCGCCGTAAAAATGAACCATGAACGTAAGCTGAGCAAGAAGATCGCTCAAAAAAGTACTTGACAAGTCACCAAAATCATGTTAAAGTTCAGGTACGTCAACGGGGTGTGGCGCAGTTGGTAGCGCGCCTGCTTTGGGAGCAGGAGGTCCGCGGTTCGAGTCCGCGCACCCCGACTTATGCGGGAGTAACTCAGTGGTAGAGTTCCTGCCTTCCAAGCAGGCTGTCGCGAGTTCGAGTCTCGTCTCCCGCTCTATTTGCTTTTTAGTGGCCCCTCAAATGGCTTCTCAGGCCGTTTTGAGGGGTCACTGATTGTGAAACCTCTGCAATACAACGATCTTTTCCTGTGTCATAAGGCGTTCAACGAACACCTGCCTTCTTTTTTTGTAAACACCTGCCTCGTGATTCACTTTCTGACAAAAGTGTTCACGAACTCACATAGGCAGGTTGTTAGTCACTGGTACTGCTTCTAATGCAACTATAAAATATAGCTTGCGAAAAAACAAGGGAGGCAGGTTTTCACGCAAAGGCTTTCGCGAAAATCTGTGTGTTTTTGTTGTATTGATTTTCATATGAAGCCTTCCTGCCATTCTGTCCCCTT
>VBJK01000460.1 GCA_005879655.1 Chloroflexota bacterium
CTCCTCTCATGGACGGATCAGAGAAGCGGCTACTCAACAGGGTACCGTCTGACGTTGGAGCGCTCATCTCTCTCTTTAGCTGTGCACTACAGTTTCGACAGAAACTGGCGTCAGGTGGATTGCTCTCTCCACAAGAGATACACACCATGGTTTGTATACCTAACTCCTTCTGTTGCCACTGGCCACATCTTGCACAGAAATGAGCTTCAGGTGGATTATCCGTTCTACAATAAATACAAAACATAGCTCGTTCCTCTCTTCCCTTTTTCAATAAAGGCGCAATAATTAATTATAGTGAGCTGACACAAGAAGAAACATCTTTGCAATCAAATGTTGGTAGTAAAGGATTGATTGGAGTAGTCGATCTGATAATCAGAGAGCCAAATACCTATTGTTATGGATTTATAATACCATACATTTCCCCACATTCAAATATTCTCGCTTCATTCATCTTACGCGAACACCACATTGTCTGACGAATGGCTCAGAAAGTCGTCGAGCATAGATTGCAAGTGAGCAGACCTTCATCAGAACAACATCCTTGTATAAGCATGGGCCAATCATTCATTCAAGCATAAAGCCACCCACGCAAAAGACTCATCAAAATCAATACACATCTCAGCATTATGTAGCAGTAAACCACGTATCATCGCAAACAGATATTGACAATCGTCTTTGCTGCTAGCTTGTAGCCATGCTTGTTGTGTAAGATGGATCTGTTCGAGATAGCGACCGGCTTGTGCTAGGGCATCCGCTATGCTCACAAGGAGGCTGGCCCTCTCTTTACTGTTATTGAGATGGCAGACTATTTCTCTTATGATTTCTTGATTGGCAGATGCTAAGAATAGCTCTCCATATGATTGCAGAACTTTTACGCGTTGTTTCTCATTTTTTATCTTATCTAAAGTAGTAATAGCCGCTGTCCACAGCTCGGCTCTGGCATACTCTCTAGCAATGGCGCACCACACCTCATCTCGCTTCTGCCCATCATCAATCTCCCCCGCTATGTTTTCTGCTGCTTCCCAAGCCCTTTCATTGGCATAAGCTAGTGCAACATTACACAATGCTTCATCCCGTTCACCGCTCCTATCGATAGCGCGTGCGATAGATTCCGCTGAGGCTACGCCTAATAAGCCTGCTATTGCGATATTGCTTAAAGCCTTTTGTTGGATGCGTGGATTTTTAAGACTACGAGCAACTTTCTGAGCTTTTGCGAGGTGGTTAGCTTTTGCAAGCATAGTGGCAAGGTCGCACATGACATGCGCTTTGAGAAAATCATTGCCGATGGAACGTGCAATGGTCTCAGCTTCCTTCACCTTTCCGGCCTGTACAAGCCCAACGATAACACACCTTATTGCATCAGCTTGTAAGTCGCTAGCTCGGATCTGACGGGCGATTTCCTGTGCGATGTCCCATTGGTGCATTTGACAGCAGACTGTCACCAGTTCGCTCAGGACAGCTGATCGTTGCATCTCATGAGGAAGAGCATGGGCAGTGGCGATCGCTTGTGTGGATTGCCCGGCCTTCATCTGTGCTATGGCGATACTCTGTCGGATGCTGGCATTTCTTTGCGGATTCGTCGTTTCTCGCGCTATTACCTCGGCTTCTGGTATTTCTCCCGTACGGGCTAATGCCATCGCAAGCTCTTCCATGATGTATTCTTGTGCTTGTTTATCTGGTAGTGTTGGGATGATCTTCTTTGCTTGTGCTAGCCGTCCGGCTTCCGCTAATACTGAAACCAATATGCCGGTTACGCTGGTCTGGACGGCATCCATTTGCGCGGTACACATGGCCCTGGCTTCTTCCCAGGCTACTTGAGCCATCTCACTCGACCCGGCCTGTGCTAGCACGGTTACGATGCCCATCAAGGCTCGACATTGCGCTTCTTTCCTGGGAATGGCGCGTGCAGTTTCTCTTGCTTGGCTCCACTGCTCTCTGCGTGCCAGCTCAATAGAAAGATGTATAAGGGTAGTATCGAGCAGAGGGGGAGCAACATCGATCAGATCGTATTCTTTCACAATCAGATCAATAATGTACTTGCTATGCTCCCATAAGCCCTCCCTTACCAGATTGTAGGCAAGGCTACTGAACACGGTTATTTTCTCTGAGGGACTAATGATCTTTCTTCTGGCAATGGTTTCGGCTTCACTGTGAAACCCGGCCTGGGCTTGTGCAATGGCGTATATGCTTTGGGTTTTATCTCGTTCATCTTCTGTGGTAACGCTCACTAGAGTCTGTGCCTCTTCCCAGGCTGTCTCTGCACGCGCAGCTAATCCTGCTTGCGTAAAGGAGAGAGCTAGCTGACAGAGTGTGCGGATTCTCTCGACATTGCTGTCAAGGGTTTGCGCTACTGTTGCGGCCCTTTTCCACGCCCTCGCTTGCATAAAGGAGATGGCTAGATAATGGTTAGCTCGCTCCCGCTGATCACTCTCTGCTATGGCTGATGCTTTGACATTGGCCTCTTGCCAGAGTGTTTCGGCTTGCTCTTCTTCATTGGCGCACTTTAATTTTGCGGCCAGATTACTCAGCGTCCTGATATACTCTGCTGGTAGAGCTATGGCACGGACGATTTGTTCAGCCTTCTGCCAGTTGTGCTGTCTTCCATATGCATCGCTTAGCTCACTGAGGACTTTTGCTTGCTCGTCGCTATTGGCGATGGAGTGTGCTACGTCCTCAGCGCGTGTCAGTTGTCCAGCATGAAGCAGAACTTTTGTCAGCTCACTCAGTGCTCTTGTCTGTGTATGACTATCCTCGATTGATGTGGCGATCTCATATACTCTGGCATAGAGTTGTATGCCTTCTGCTTCTCGTGCCGGTTGTTGTAAGAGATACTCAGTCAGCAGGATGAGGACCTCCAGTTTGCGTGCTGGTTGTGTCAGCAATTCGGCCAGATCAAACGCTTCACGTTCTCGACTTAGTGCTAGCAGCGCCTGGAATGCCTCAAGGGGATATGCATCAGCCTGCGTCGTGAGATTGGTTCTGAGCAGAGTGTAGCGCCACAGGTGACTCAGTAATGGTTTCCCTTGCGCTAGCGTCGTTGCTTCACGCGCAGCAGCTTGACAGCCCAACTTGAGATCTGCCGCCGTTGCGCGCGTGCTGCGATCAAAACGTAGCTTGCCTCGTTCATAGTCTCCTTTATGCAAGACTGCAAAGAGCTGGTCATATCTCCCGGCATGATAGAGGTGCGTAATGTAATGTTTCTGTGCATACGCTTGATAATCATCGTGTGCTGAAGGGTCAGAAAGCTCTGACCAGAGTTGTGCTATCTTTCCTTGTTCGCACCAATGCGTGAACTGCCTATGTAACAATGCCACTTCTGCTGTGTCAAATTGGATATCATTGTCTGAGCCATGTACATCTTGCTTAATGCGCTCAAGAGAGCTTCACTCAATTGTTTCTGTGGTGTACTATTGATATTCATACTGTATTTCTCTAGATAATCGAAGAAGAAAGTGCTAGTAATGTAAAAAGGGTTCAGTAGCAGCATTATACTATAAACTTTTCCTATTGGCATGTTGCTCACTTGGTGGGGTGCACGTCATTTTTTTCCATTGAGGAGTGTAGCGTAGTCGCGCAATTTATTGCGCCAGGGATATCAATAATGAAAATGCACGTAGTTGCGCAATTTATTGCGCCAGGGACATCACTAATGAATATACACGTAGTTGCGCAATTTATTGTGCCATAGTCATCCATCATGAAAACGCGTGCAATTTATTGCACGGCTACGGTTGTTTTATGTAACACACGGCGCAATAAATTGCGCAACTACGGAGTTCTGTTTCTTTTACACGCCGGGCGTAAACAGCCCCAGTGAGCAGATAATCTGCGGCTCCTGCACTTCATCACTTTCCTCTCGCACATGGCACAAGCGGCTAGCATCGCGTAACGCAATCACCAAGTTGGCGAGATCATCGTCATTGATGCCTGCCCGCAGTTGACGATTGAGAGTATCGCGCGCGCTCTCTTGCAGTGGGTAGCGGTAGATCTCGTCGATCGCTTTGTGCAATGCAGGTGGTGCCGGGAAGAGGCTATTTTTGGAGGCTTCGACAAAGTGTATTAAGCGTTGATAAGTGCGCAGTCTGGCACCAGAACGGCTACCGAGCTGGCCTACCGCTCCGTGCGTTTCCTGCTCAATGATATGTTCCACGCCGCGCCTCACCAGATCGTGCTGCTCTAGCGGTCGCTGAAGCGTGGGCGTCAGAGCATCACAGGCAGCAGCGCGCAGGATGGCAAGTTGTGATTGAGTGACGCTCTCCCCCTGGCGATTAATCCATGCCAGCGAGTCATTCCCTTCGGGCGTGCGCATATAGACCAGGATACCTTCTGGAGCCAGTGCTGTACCCTGGTGTGCTCTAGTGGAGAAGACGACGTTGGGGAGCTGCTCGATGGTGTGTTTCAAGCGTGGATCGGCATCAGTGGCGTTTTTCCAGATCTGGTATGCCTGCGAGGCCAAGTCGATTTCGCTGTCAGCATCGCCGTCGAGGATACCAGCTTTCTCGTTATACAGGTCGATGATGGCTTGATTATCCATCTCATCATCTTCAAAGAATGCTTCATCCGTGCCCACGACTTCTGCATTCTCCCGCAGGCGTGTCCGCACGCGCTCGCGCAACCTGATCAGCTTCTCTACACCTTCCGCTGGCAAGAACGAGTAGCAGTAAATGCTGTCGGAACGTTGCCCGATACGGTCGATGCGCCCAGCACGCTGTATCAGGCGAATAATCGCCCAGGGCAGATCATAATTGACGACAATTGCCGCGTCTTGCAGGTTTTGCCCTTCGCTCAGGACATCTGTGGCAACTAGGACACGCAGCTCTCGCTCAGGTGTGATCTGATTGAGCTGGTTGTTACTGAGCGGGCTGAAGCGCCACGCATATTCCGTTGGATTCTCTGAAGTACCTGTCACACCTTCAATGGCTGCAATGCCATATGCTTTGAGTTGTTCCGTTAAATAGCGTACAGTATCAGCGAATTGTGTGAAGATCAGGACCTTTTCGTTGGGGTGACGTTGTGTGAGGAGATTGATGAGCGCATTCAGCTTGTGATCGTGTTGCGCTTGCCATAGGCCGCCTTGCTTCAGCAGGTACTGGAGTTTCTGGGTATCCTGGCGCAGATCTTTCTTTAAACTGACATTGAAGAGTGTTGGCTTGATCCATTTAAAGCGTTTACGAAACTGCGTGCTGTACTGCTCGTAGACCGCAGCGGCTTGTTTTTTGAAGTAGCCTTCGCTATAGACTGAGATCCGCTCCGAGGAGGTGCGTGTCTCATCAATGATGGTCATCCCCTCTGTGCTGGCATCGTCCTCGTCCAATGTTCCTGGCAAGACAATCTCATCATCTTCGTCATTGCTCTGCGTGTCCAGTAATTCCGCGCTCTGAGTTCCGATGGGTAGGTCGAAGCCATTCTCGATGGCGTACAGAAACACATGGTTGCGCAGAATATGACGCGTGATGGATTGCAGGAACGCTGAGCCACCACTCTCCAAGCGTTTAAATAAATTCGTGCGACAAAAACCCATCAGTCGTTTGCCACCACGCGAAAGTCCATGCAACAGGAGTTTCTCAGTTTCAGTCGCCTTCACCTTTGTGGCAATATAGCTGGCCATCCCGTAGCGAGGGAGGCACAGATCGCTGATGGTTTTAACCGCTTCTTCCGAGTACAGTAGAGCGTAGGGATCATCTTGACCCTCTTCACCTAGAGCAAATTTGACAGTGCGCGGAACGCGTAGGGGGAAATAGGAGTGTGTACCATCATGGAACTCTAAGTAGGAACGACAGCTTTCCTGATCATAGAGCGCGTAGTTTGTCTGGATAAAGCTGCGGGTACGTCTCACTAGATAATGACGCATCATCTCACGCCAATCATCCGGGTGGTCGCTCTTCTCGAACGCTGTCAATGAGCGGACGGGACACTGGTATTGTGCGTTAAATTTCGCCTCGCCCAA
>VBJK01000525.1 GCA_005879655.1 Chloroflexota bacterium
ACCGAGGGTGATATGGTATAAAAATATTGCGAGGCATCGATTCAAGGGAATAGGACGTCGAAAACGTGTGATTGACCTTTCGATTGAAGGCCGTAATAAGCAGTGAAGCCGTTCGAATGATGTTCGCGACATTCTGAATGTTCGTTGAAAGTCGCATTCGATGAAGTACAGGAATGAATCAAAGAGCATGTCAGTCCAATGAGAACTGCGTGGATTAATGTATCATTCGCGATTGTGAGTCCGCTTATTATGCTTTGAAAGCACAAGGTTCAAAAGCAGGCAATCGACATAGTCAGAGGCTCATCATGATGCGGTGTCCGATGATGGAAATGATCTAGAACCCGGCCATGGAACTCGCTAAGTCCGCTGATGGCCGTCGGGTGTCACCTCGGAGAATGGAGATAGGCTTCGGAGTCTCGGAGATAGATCTCGGAGAATGGAGATAGTCTCGGGGAATGGAGGTAAGTCTCGGAGAATGGAAATAGGTCTCGGAGAACGGAGATAAAATTAATATGCAAAGTCTATTTAAAGGGTAGATAGTTCTCGTTCAAATCTAAGTTTTTGTTGGTATAACTATTTTTCCATCAGGTTATGAGCCCGGTGAGCAAGTAAGCTACCAACTATATCAACATACTTCCAAACTTTGCGATCAATAAATAGAATCAACACCTATATTATCAATACAAGCAGTAATGTCCGACGATATCGAACAGAAAACTGGTTCAGATACGTATCATGTCCCCAAGTTAACGGAGGAGAATTATCGCAGCTGGGCACAGCAATTGCGATGGATTTTGGATGAAAAGGAATTGCTGGATATTGTAGATGGAACGGAGCCAAAGCCAATTCCCAACAGGGATCCAGTTGAGGCTGCCAAGCCAGCGGTGCAGGCGGAGTTTGAAAAAGCTTTGAGCTTATGGAATCGGAAAATGAAGAAGGCGAGGAGCCTCATTGGGGCATCTGTGTCATCGTCAGTTATGACATACATTGAGGGAATGGATGATCCTGCAAAGATGTGGGAGGAACTGGAGAACCGGTACAATCCTAAGTCCCAAGCTACGCTTCTTCAAGTTGTCCGAGAATTTATGTTGGCTCAAAAGGATGATTCCATTAACATGGAACATCATCTACAGCGAGTTCAACGCCTCAAGCGTCAAGTTGAGGAGCAAGGAGAAAAGATCTCCGATACAATATACAATAGTGTCCTTTTGAATTCAGTTCCCGACGACTATAAAATCACGGTCAGTATTCTCGAATCACAGGATAACCTTACGCCCACGATTATTATCAATCGACTGTTGGAGGAAACTCGAAAAATCTATGCTAACGGGTCGAGTGGGAGTGACGTCAGGGTGGCGTTATATACGTCATTGTCGGGAAAATCAGAGAAATCAGGTAATGATTCAAAGCGAAACCTCAAATGCACAGGCTGTGGCAAGGACGGCCATGTGGAGGCAGACTGTTGGACTAAGCATCCGGAAAAGCGTCCGAAAAAGAACGGAAGAAAAGGGAAGAAAGAGAAAGATCCAAAAGAAGGTGAGTCGGAAGAAAAGTTTGCCATGTCAGCAACTTTAGATAAAACCGACAATCTCGAATCCTCTGAAAAAGTCAATGAGTGGCCTGTCGATTCCGGCGCATCAGAACATTTTTCACCATTCCGTCAAGAGTTCATGAACTTCAAACAATTCGATAAACCTTGCACAATTACCACAGCGGAGGGAGCTGCTCAGGGCCTTGGAATCGGAACCATAAATATCGCTGTTATGGCCAATGAAAATATTAATATATTAGAGCTACAGAACGTTGTGTATGCACCAAAAATGAAGAGCAATTTGCTTTCATTAACAACCCTCCTCGATCGCGGATATGAAATCTCGATGAATCCGAAAACGGGTGTCAATATTTTAAAGGACGGAGTGTTGGTTTCAAATACGGTGCGAAAAGGAAAACTGTTTTATTTGAAAACAGTACAGCCCTACGCTTTAAAAACAACAGTTGCTGAAAGCGTTGGAGAGTGGCATAAGAAAATGGCACACCTCGGGGAAGAAGATATTCGAAAATTGGAAGGAATGTCGAAAGGAATGAAGCTGCTAGAGGGTACCAAGGTAGGAACCTGTGGACCGTGTTTGGAAGGCAAACAAACTCGACAGCCATCTCATGAACCCCGAGAGCGAGCAACTGAACCTTTGGAACTTGTACACAGCGATACGAGTGGCCAAATAACTCCCACATCCTTAGGAGGAGCTAACGCCTATGTAACATTCACAGACGATGCAACTGGAATGGTGTTCCTTGAACCTATTAAGAATAGGTCTGCGAAAGAGATGCTAAGAGTATTCAAGGAATTCAAGGCAATGGTCGAGAATCAATTAAATAAAAAGATTAAAAGGTTGCGTACCGATGGCGGCGGGGAATATGCAGCAGCGCTCGGAAGGTATTTAAAGAAAAAGGGAATACTTCACGAAAAGACTGCTCCATACTCGCCTGACCAGAATGGAGTTAGTGAACGTATGAATCGAACTATTATGGAACGGACAAAGGCCGTTCTAGCTGACACTAATCTACCCAAAATTTTATGGATGGAAATTGCTTCAACAGTTGCTTATCTCAGGAATAGAAGCCCCACTCGAGCTATTAAGGGTAAGACACCTTACGAAGCATGGTTTGGCAGGAAACCATCTTTATCGCATATCAGAATTATTGGAGAAAAAGCCTATGTTCATATCGCCAAAGAGCGAAGAAAGAAGCTAGATTTTCATTCACATGAATCTCGCTTAGTAGGATATGGAGGAACAAATCAATATCGCATTTGGGATCCTATTCGAAAGGATGTAATTGTTTCAAGAGATGTAGAATTCGAAAAAGAGGAATTCACGAAGTCAGCAACGTCAGATACTATTAGCACTAAAATTTTGCAGCAGATCGACGAAAGTACAGTTCCAATTGTCAATTTCGATATTGACAGCGATACATCGGACAGCGACGACCAGGGGAATGCCCCAATCAACAAGGAACCAATTATCTACGATGAGATAGTGGTTCAACCAGCACCTGTACGAGCACAGGCAATGGCAAGAAATCAACAGCCTTCAGAAAATTCAAATCTCATCATTACTGGACCTCGACAAGGACGAGGACAACCTGCACAACGATATGATCAAATCGATTGGAATCAATCCTCTCAACGATTCGCTAAACTTGCGCAAATCAATGAAATCGAACCAAGAACCTTTACAGAAGCGATCAATCATCCAATATACGGAAGACAATGGTACGATGCAATTAAAAGCGAAATTCAATCATTATTGAAAAACAAAACTTGGATACTCACTGAGCTTCCAAAGGGACGACAAGCCATTTCCAACAAATGGACATTTAAGGCAAAACTCGATGAATTGGGAAATATCATTCGATTTAAGGCAAGGCTTGTCGCAAGGGGATTTAGTCAAGTATTTGGAGTGGATTATCTCGACACGTTTGCCCCTGTAGCTAAACTCGCTGCTATTAGGATTCTACTTGCAATCGCCACAGTGGAAGACCTCGAAGTCCATCAAATGGACGTTGTAACAGCGTTTCTCATTCCAGATTTGAAGGAAGAAATCTACATGCAACTGCCAGAAGGATTATTGAAGATGTTAGAGGATGAGTTGAACTTGGAGATGCCAAGTGGAGATGGGGAAATTGTTTGTAAGTTGGAGAAAGGATTGTACGGACTCAAGCAAGCAGCGAGACTCTGGAATCTTCGATTACAAAAGTATCTACTATCCCTGGGATTCAAGCAAAGTGTTTGCGATCCCTGCATCTACATTAACAATAAAACTGGCATTATCATTGCAATTTGGGTGGACGATTTGATTGTGCTAGGAAAGGATCTTGATTCAATCAACAAGATCAAAGCAGAACTTCGAAACGAATTCGAAATGAAGGATCTAGGAGAGCTGAAATATTTTTTAGGAATGCAAGTTACTCGAGACAGAGTGCAAAGGCGACTGCATCTTAGCCAAGAAGGTTATACTCGCGAAATATTGAATCGATTCGGAATGCAGGACAGCAAACCAGTATCAACTCCTATTGCCACAGGCACAGCACTTCAAAAATCGATTTCAACAGATTGTTTAGTCGATCAAAAGGATTATCAGCGCATGGTTGGCAGTCAAATGTACAGCATGCTATGCACGCGACCTGATACAGCCTATGCAGTATCACAAATCTCTCAGCACAATGCAACTCCGAATACTACGCACAGCAGCACAGCAAAGCGAGCCTTTCGATATCTCAATGCTACATCCTCGATGGGTATCACCTACAGTGGGAGCGAAGGATTAAAGTTGAAGGCATATTCAGACGCAGACTTCGCTGCATCTGAAGGGAGAAAATCAACTATGGCTTATGTTTTTATTCTAGGGAATGGAGCCGTCAGTTGGATGTCGAAGAAGGAAAGGACAGTCGCTGTGTCAACGACGGAAGCTGAGTATATGGCTTTATTGGAAGCCGTTAAAGAAAGCATTTGGATTCAGCGCTTTCTAAAAGAGTTAGGACGAAATGTCGATGATGGTGATGTTATCATGGAGGACAATCAAGGAACTATTGCATTGTCTCAAAATCCGGAATACCATGCTAGGACAAAGCATATCGATGTGCAATATCATTTCGTCAGGGAATGCATTGAGATGGGTCAAATACAATTGAGATATTGCCCCACAGAAGATATGGTCGCAGATGCTCTCACTAAACCTT
>VBJK01000096.1 GCA_005879655.1 Chloroflexota bacterium
GCCGTAGCCGCACAATTCATTGCGCCAGGACCACAAATGAACAAAACAGACGCAATAAATTGCGCAGCTACGATTGGAGATCTGTATATATTGGAAAAATAAAGAAATGAGGTGAGCATAATCACCTCATTTCTTTAGATACAAATGGAGAAAATATCCAGTGGACAAGAAAAAGTATATATTACAACTCTATTTTGCCATTAACGACTAGCAGTTTCAGGAACTCCAGATGTCGTACAATTTGCATCCGGTCACTGCCGCCAGTTTGATACCATTGGTGCAGCCAGAGCAGGGAAATAATCTCATCTTGTGAGAACCCAGACTCGGCTAATGCATCGGTTTCAGATACAGTATTTTTTGTTACCATTTCTAAAGGTTGCGTGTTCATTAAGTTGTTTCCTTCCACCAGCGCCTCTTAGAAGGCAATCCGCCGCAGTCTTCCGCTTTTTCAAGAGTTATTCCTAGCGGTCTAAATTTAGAAGAGGGCTTCTAAATGGTTAGACGATGGTCACTCTATGGTCTCAAATATTCAATATCCCTGTATACAACTTGTCAGTACTGCACTGTTACATAAGTTCCTACATACTAAAGAATAAGCGGAAAATGGCGTACTAACTATCTACTAGGCGACACTAAAGGTGTGAAATAGACCACGATTTGTCATCAAAGCCTCCGTGAGGCTGTTATCCCTGTCATTGAGACATGGGAAGGAGGCATGCGTTCCTTAAAATTGGGGCAGGGAGGGCTTCCCTTGCCTCATAGGTTTATCTGTTCTATATACGTTTGTCCAAGCAAAAAGGTTCCAGGAAAAGAGACCAAATTTCCAATTTTCTCTACAATGTTATAGCAATGCTATGCAGTGTATTTACTCGCCAATTGTTAGTGGTGAGTGAAACGTTCCATCGATGAGTTACCTATGATTGATCTTGTTCTTTTCCCTCTATAGTAATAAACGTAAAACCCTTACCATTTAGGGCAATAAATGAAGGGATACTCCACCGTATAAACGGTACAGACTGTCGGTGAATGTCCGCAACAGCCTATACCCTTTATACGGTGGAGTATCCCTTATGTTTGACGTATTCTTCTTTGTTGTCTACTACTTATTTTGTCGTACGAACGACGATATTGACGAGGCGACCGGGAATATAGATCACCTTCTGGATGGTGCTTTCGCCGATAAAACTCAGTATTCTGGAATTGCTCAGAGCTAGTTCGCGTACTTCAGCCTCGCTGATATCGGCGGGGGCTACTATGCGCTCACGTACTTTGCCATTCACTTGTAGCACTAGTGTAAAGGTCTCATCCTGGGTCTGCGCCTCATCGTAGGTTGGCCAGTCGCTGGCATGAATGTCACCAGTATGCTTGGTCAGGTGCCATAGTTCCTCTGTGATGTGCGGTGCCATGGGAGCCAGCAGCTGCATCATCGTTTCCAGCGTGCGGCGATAGGCAGCGGTGCGGGCAACAGGCGTGTTTTGTTGCTTGATCAGTGCGTTGTTGCATTCCATCAGTGCTGCCAGCGCTGTGTTGAAGCGGAAGTTGTTCAGGTCCTCAGTGACGCGCTTGATGGTCTTGTGGCGCAAGCGCTCAACCGCTTTTGCCTCGTCGCTCTCGTTGTCGGTGACGCGCTCAGTCCAGGTATCGTTAACCAGGCTCCAGAAGCGATTCAGGAAGCGCCAGATGCCTTCCAGATTCTCGGCACGGAAGGAGCCGCCCGCTTCAAAGGGTCCGATAAACATCATGTAGCAGCGCACAGTGTCTGCGCCATACTTATCAACGTACTTATCGGGAGCCTCGACGTTACCGCGTGACTTCGACATCTTCTGACCATAAGAACCTAGTACCATACCCTGATGATACAGGCGCTGACATGGCTCATCGAAGTCCATATGCCCCATATCATGTAGCGCCTTCGGGTAGCCATTGTTTCAGCCGCTGTGGACTCCATGCCTGTTGACCATTGTGAGGATCGGCGTAGCGCAGGTAGTACCAGGATGAGCAGATGAACGTATCCATAGTATCGGCTTCGCGAGTGGCTGGACCACCACACATGGGACAGCTTGTATTCAGGAAATCTGGCTCGTAGCGTAGTGGTGACTCGCCAGTTGCTTTAAATTGTACATGTTCTGGTAGCTGGACCGGTAGTTGGTCTTCTGGCACGGGTACTGTGCCGTGTTCAGGACAATAGACGATAGGAATGGGGGTACCCCAGTAGCGTTGGCGGCTGATCAGCCAGTCACGCAGGCGGTATGTCACCATGAACTTGCCGACGCCTTTTTCTTCAACATACTGCGTGACCCGCGCAATAGCCTCTTCGCCCGGCGTGCCGTCGAATGGGCCAGAGTTCACCATGACGCCCAGCGCTTCTTTGGCGGTAGGCCAGCTGGCAGGATCACTCGCTTCTTCACCTTGCGGGCGAATCACCTCGATGATCGATAGCGCGAACTTGCGCGCGAACTCAAAGTCGCGCTGGTCATGGGCAGGCACACCCATAATTGCACCAGCGCCATAGCCCATCAGTACATAGTCTGCAATCCAGACTGGTACCTGCTCACCATTGACCGGATTAGTGACATAACCGCCAGTGAAGACGCCAGTCTTCTCCTTCTCGGTGCTCATGCGCTCAATCTCGGTCATAATCTTGGCAACCCAGGGATGTTCGGGAGCCAGTACGAAGAAGGTTACGCCATAGATCGTATCTGGGCGTGTCGTGAAGACAGGAACCTCTTCACGCTTGCCGTCAATCTCGGTGTAAAAACGGATCTCCGCGCCTTGGCTACGCCCGATCCAGTTGCGCTGCATGGTCATCGTCTTCTCAGGCCAGTTGACCACTTCTGAGAAATCCAGTAGCCGTTCGGCATAGGCGGAGATTTTCAGCAGCCATTGATCAATCTCTTTGCGAACGACAACACTATGGCAACGCTCGCAGGTACCATCGGCCAGGACCTGTTCGTTTGCCAGTGTCGTGTTACAGCCGGGACACCAGTTTGCGGGAGCCTTGGTGCGGTATGCCAGACCATTCTTATAAAATTGCAGAAACAGCCATTGTGTCCAGCGATAGTAATCTGGTAGGCAGGTGACAACTTCGCGCTGCCAATCCCATTGTGCGCCCATTGCGCGCAGTTGTTGGCGCATATTCTCAATATTTGCCAGTGTCCAGGTGCGTGCTTGAATACCGCGTTTAATGGCCGCGTTTTCAGCGGGCAGACCAAAGGCATCGAAACCCATGGGCTGCATCACATTATAGCCCTGCATACGTTTGAAACGACCATAGGCATCAAAGGGTGAATAGTTGTACCAGTGGCCCATATGGAGATCGCCCGAAGGATAGGGAAACATGACCAGATGATAAAATTTCGGCTTAGGAGCATCATCGGAGGCGTGATAGAGCTGTGCGGCCTCCCATTGTGACTGCCAATGTTGTTCGATCTCTTTGGGATTGTATTTGGTACGAGTAATCATAAGGGCATCTCTCCACTTATTGGTGCTGATTTAATACGATTTAGCATGAAAAAAAGGACCATACAAAAATACATATTCCTGAGAACAAAAAACCTTTCATCCGCAATGGACGAAAGGTTGTTGTTCCGTGGTACTTTTCAATCCTTAACAAGACTTGGTGGACCTGAGGGGACTCGAACCCCTGACCTTCTCCATGCCATAGAGACGCTCTACCAGCTGCGCTACAGGCCCATAGAGGTTGCTTTGTGCAGAATTGGTACTTGTCTCGGATCTGCTCTCGATTGTACACTATAACGTATGTCCCCGACAAGTGCCCTAACCTTACTCTAGTACTAATGGTACTATTTCAGATGTTCACACTGTTGCTCACAGGCGGGTTCAGTCTGTTATGTGCAGCCTCGCACCACCCAGCTACTCTCTGTAGTGATTTGACCTACTACTCCTGCTCATCGCTTAGTATTGTTGACTGTTACTATATCATAACGCTTTGCGATTTGCAAGGCATAAAAGAGACAGTGTGAAAAATGGAGATGAGGGGGCTCGAACCCCTGACCTCGACAGTGCGATTGTCGCGCTCTTCCAGCTGAGCTACATCCCCTTGCGGACTTGATAATACCATATCTTGTTACCGTTGTAAAGCCCCTTTTTGAGTTTTTTTCATTGAAGAGAGTAGTCGCACATTCCGTAGTTGCGCAATTTATTGCGCCAGGGCCACAAGTGAAGATAACGGGCGCAATAAATTGTGCGTCTACAGAGTCTCTTTGGGGTGCACGGCACAATAAATTGCGCAACTACGATCTTTACATTCAACAAATCTACCAGGGCAAACTCTTCATAAAATCCGCCAACGAGTTGCGCCCATCCACCCGAATACGCAACAACGCCATGGGTGCCTGACTACTCTGCTTAATACCTGTTGCACCGGGGTCAGTAGTGGCGTCAGCGTAGCCATCCTGGCTTAATAACGAGACGACACTTTGCCGTAAGCGTAGGCTACCAGTCTTGAAGGGTGAACCATTGGGGTAACAGAAATGTTGGATAGGAGTATCTAGTTGTTGTTGCAGCGTGCTCATGGATAGCTGCAATTCTTGCTGGGCCTGTTGCGGCGAATTGAGAAAGACCTGGCCCATATCGACGTGATGAACGGTATGTGATCCCATCTGCATGCCATTGGCGAGCATCTCGCGCATCTGTGGCCAGCTCATCTGTCCTTGCCAACCTACCTTGCCGGTAATGATATAAAACATTCCCGTGTAGCCGTGGGCCTTGAGTATGGGGTAGGCGGCTTGGTAGGCATCTTCATAGCCGTCATCGAAGGTAAAGATGACCGGTTTGGTGGGGAGAGGTGCCCTATGGTAGAGGGCGTTCATCAGTTGATTGAGCGTTATCGAATGATAGCCGCGCGCCTTCATCTGATCCAGTTGCTGGGTGAAGATCTTGGGTGCAATCGAAAGGCTTAGTCGCAAGCGTGGACGCGGATCGTTTGTGGGTACGTCGCTGATGTAGTGGTACATGAGTATTGGCACCTGCACAACGCGGCTAATGGGCAGCGTTGGTGGCAGAATAGGTGCTTCTGGATCTGCTGGCCCGCCAGCAAGCACAAGCCATTGGCTATTACTCCCGCTAGTCAGTGAGCTTTGTTGGATAACAAATGGCAGGTTCTGGAAAAGCTGGTCAGGCTGTGCAATGGGTAGTGGTAGTTGTGCTATTGTATATTTTGGCGTGAGTTTGAGTGAAATAGGAAGCTCTGCCACATTATCGTAGCGTGTCATAGTTTCAGGGTCAATCCAGTATGCAAGGGGCTTGGCCTGTCCTAGGGTGAAACTTTGTAGCGCGTAATCCTGAAAGTGCGCTTTTAAGTATGTTGAGAAGTTATCCTGTTTGCCCCATTGAGCCTGCATTTGTGGGTGAAGTAAGGACCACATTGTATCGTAATGCTGGGTCAGCAGGGCATTCATATATTGCTGTGCCATCACATCGATAGGTCCGACCATCGGTGTCAACGATGTTGGGGTGAGAGCACTTCGTGTCACAGTAGCTGAGGTAGCCTTTGGCGTGGCATAGATGTAGTATACCCATAAACCAAGGCTTGATAGTACAAGTGCTAGAAACACTATTATCAAGAGCTTTGCCAACAAAACATGTGAAATGGCGCTTTTTCTAGTCATCTGCATAGAAGACCACTCTTTCGATAACTTTTACTTCTCTCTATTACAATATATTATCATAGCTCATAATAAAACGGCATGGTCGGACTTGCTCAACCTTTGTAGGAAGAATGGGGGAGGCAGAAGCATATGGCGAGGCGCAAGAAGCCGCAGCACAGGGCACCCACAAGGGATGCCCATAGGCATGCGCGTTAAGCAGAGGGAAGCCCTCTGCACGCCCTTTGTCCTGCCTCTTCCGGCGGCAAAAGAGAAGAAAGGAAGTATGTGGGGACACCCCAAACCCCGAAAGGCGGGCGAAGCCCCCTGGACCCCCGCTTAGCGCGCATCCCTTGTGGGTGCCCTGCCCGGAGGCCCTGCGCGGCTTCCGAAGTGGTTGCCCCTGCTATCGTATGCGAGCTGGTTGTTTGGGTGGAATATGGATAGGATGACCTTCAACGGCCAGGACGGCTTCGCGTAGACCTTCGCTGAGCGTTGGATGTGGATGGATTGTCTCGATAATCTCATCGACAGTCAATTCACCGCGCATAGCGACCGAGAATTCGCTAATCAGGTTGGTGGCATCGGGTCCGATAATATGAGCGCCAAGAATTTCACCATATTGGCCTGTAATCACTTTGGTAAAGCCTTCGGTTTCACCAATGGCGACAGCTTTACCAATCGCAGTCCACGGGAAACGCTCGACATGTGCGTCGGGATACTGCTCTTTGGCAGCAGCTTCTGTTAAGCCAACGAAGGCGATTTCGGGGAAGGTATAAATGGGATTGGGCACGACGTGGTAGTCCATATTGGCCTTATGCCCCAACGCATTATCAGCAGCTACCTCGCCCTCAGTGGAAGCAACGTGAGCTAGGCCAGCGCCATGGACCAGATCGCCAATGGCATAGATACCTGGCAGATTCGTCTCCATCTTCTCATTGACGCGTACACGTCCACGGTCCGTGTCGAGTCCTTGCTCGATCAGCTTCTCCAGTCCCGTAGTATTGGCACGGCGGCTGACGGCCATCAACACATATTCGGCATTAAATGTCTGTTGTCCTGTCGCAGTCGTGGTGATGACCTGTTTCTGTCCTGCCTCATCCTCGATACCCTCAACCCTGGCACCAGTAACGATCTGAATACCCCGTTTGCTTAAAATACGTACGAGCAAGCGACGTACCTCGTCGTCCACGGGGGTCAGAATAGTCGGTAGCATCTCCAGGATAGTCACTCGTGTGCCAAGCGCATTAAACATACAGGCCAGTTCAATCCCGATCACACCGCCACCCACACAGATAAGACTCTCCGGTGTTTTGGGGAGATTCCAGCAAGTATCGCTATTCATTACATTGCGGCTATCAATGCCCGGCATGGGCGGCATCAAGGGAACTGAGCCATTGGCCAGAATGATCTTATCGGCGGCAAGCTGCTGTTGCCCACCACCATTCTGTGTAACTACGATGGTGCGTGAGGCATCAACTGTGCCCAGACCGTCATAGACTGTAATGTTATTCCCTTTCATCAGAGTGCCCACACCACCAGTCATGCGCTTTACCACTTTATCTTTGAAGGTGACGGCCTTTGCCATATCGAAGATAGGAGGTTCTGGTAAATGGATGCCCAGCTCCTCTAGAGAGGTCATATTATGCATGACCTCCGCGATATGTAACATAGCCTTGGAGGGGATACAGCCCACGTTAAGACAGGTACCACCGAGGTATTGTTTCTCAACAATGGCAGTCTTGGCACCGCGTTGAGCGGCGCGAATAGCGGCAACGTAACCACCTGGTCCCGCGCCGATTACTACAACATCATAGTGAATATTTGTCATACTTGTGCTCCATGCAATCTGAAAATCCACGTTGTCAGTATATCACCTCCTTTCGCTTAAAGGCTAACAATGGGCTTGTAGGGTGAGCGGGACGATCAGCTTTATTATTATTAAGATACTATTAAGGTAGTACCTGCTATCTGGACAAATTTATGCTTTTGCATTATAATCACCAACGTGGGAAATATCTCACAAGAAAGTTGTTAACTTGATTTGTATGTTTTAGTCTGAATAGAGATTCAGCCTAGTAGGAGGTAACAAAATATGAAAATTCCTTTCATTTCTCAGAGCACCGAGGAGTTGGTGGACCAGCTTGTTATTGAAGAGGCATTGACCGATCAGGAACTTGCTGCCATAACTGGTGGTGGATACTATGGTGGCTATGATGATGACTGTGATGATGACTACTACTATGGTGATGACTGCGATTACTAGTCATTGTCGGAGTTGTGATTTCTCTTATAATTTAGTGTAGGAAGCGTTCCCAGTCATCTTGTGATAGAGAGTTCCAGAACCGGGCGCTAACCTCGATTTAGATATAAAGGCAAGGTAATCCTCCATCAGGCTACCTTGCCTTTCCGTTTGGTGATCACAGCAAATAGCAAAATAGAGGACCGTGTGATGAAAAAGAGTAAGTTATTCCGTAGCCAGGCTCTCAAGTACTATGCCCAAAATAGACAAAAAGATATCTTACCCTATTTCATTTCTCCACTTATCTTTCTCTTGCTATGGATCTTGTTTGGTATGGTATTCGTTGCCGTCGTCTTTGTCTGGCAGCAACACATTCCCACCTCTCTCAATGGCTCTGGTATCATTTTGACGGAGCAGCCTGCATCGACGGCAAGCACACTGCTCTTTGTGCCATCCGGCCCACCTGTGGGCATAAAAGCAGGGCAGCCGATTCTGCTACAAGTCAAAGTGACAGGACAACAGTTTACTACGAAGATCGTCTCCGTAGATGCCGGGACGCTCGTGCCAGATGCCGCGCAGGCGCAATATCACCTCAGTGACGATGCTCTGTTTGCCATCAGCAAGCCATCCGTTGTGATACATCTGCATCTCACATCCCAACAGGCGACAAAGATGACAAATGGGCGCAACGTTGTACGTGTACAGGTACAAGTCGGCTCGCGTTCGTTACTGTCATACTTGCCAGATTTGCTCAAAGGTGCGTTTGGAGGGTAAGAGTTTGTCACACTATGCTGATCAACCAATGAAGCCTGATGAGATGGTCATGTCCTCGCAAGAGAGTACAAGCCAATGCGTCAATGAGCCTGCCAGTAGAAAAGATAGCTGCGACCCCTCATCTCCTGCGGAAGAGGTGCAGGACAATGAGATTACACAGCGCCTCCCCCGCGTTACGCTACTGATGTATCATCGCAGACGTGCCGCACTCCTGACTGGTTTGCTGACACAAGGTGAACAAACCCCGCTGACACCAGAAATTGCTGAACTTACGGTCCATCGTGAACAGCTACAACAACAACAGCTGCAACGCCTGCAAGCCATCATACAGGAGGATCAGCAAAACCAGGGCGTGCAAGTAGAGAGAGCGCCTGTTATTGATCTGACTCAAGCCATCCCTGCCGTAGCTACAGCACAGGACGCGCACACGATAGCCACGCAGCCCCAGGCCGCACCACAAGCAGCACCGTCAGACACAAAGCCTGCTGAACAATTGCCAGCAGCTCCTCGTAAGCGAACACGACAACCTTTCTGGCGTCACTTGCTACCACGGCATATCCCTGTTATCCACCAAATGAGTGCTGTTGAGTGCGGTGCAGCTTGTCTTGCTATGATGCTGAGCTACTATGGTCGTAAGACAAGCGTCTCTGAGGTGCGCGAGCGCTGTAACGTTGGGCGCGACGGTCTCTCCGCGCTCGACATTGTCAAAGCGGCTCGCAACTACAATTTGCGTGTCAGAGCTATAACCGTACGCGAGGACAATCTGAAAAGAGTGACACTCCCGGCTATTATTCATTGGGAATTCAACCATTTTATTATTGTCGAGCGCTACACAGCAAAATGGGTGCATGTCGTTGATCCTGCACTAGGACGCCGCCGCCTGAGTCACGAGGAGTTCTTTAACGGCTTTACTGGCATTGTGGTCATGCTCGAACCAAGTATCCACTTTAATCGTAGCAGTATCAAACGTAAAGTCACATTAGGATCATATATTCTCAATTATATTACAATAACGCCCCTGTCGCTCGTGCAAATTATTGGTGCATCGCTTGTATTGCAAGCATTAGGGCTAGCTATGCCAGTCCTGACTGCTATTGTCGTGGATCAGATTGTCCCTCTGAGGCTGCATGATATGTTAAACCTGTTGGTGATAGGGATAGGACTCTTGATCCTTGCACAGGTGCTTATGACACTGGTGCGCTCTAGTGTGCTGCTCTACCTGCAAACGAAAGTCGATACCCAGATGTTGCTCAGCTTCTTTGAGCATCTGATCAGTCTGCCACAGCGTTTCTTTCTGCAACGTTCCAGCGGTGATATCCTTTCCCGCCTCAATAGTAACATCGTCATCCGCGATACCATCAGTAACCAGCTTATCTCCACAGTGCTAGATGGGAGCTTAGTGATTGTCTATCTGCTCATCTTGCTCAAAAGCTCGCTCCTTTTTGGCTTGGTCGTAGCTGCCATAGGACTGGTGCAGGTGATCTTATTACTGGTTTCCAGGCGTCTGGTGCATAATCTAGCGAAACGCGAACTCCAGGCGCAGGGCAGAGCACAGGGCTATGCTACAGAGGTGCTGGTAGGTATTACTACTCTGAAGGCCGTTGGGGCGGAACAACGGGCAATGCACAAATGGACGAACCTGCTCTATGACCAAATGAATGCCTCGGTGCGCCGCAGCTCCGTCTCTTCCTTGCTGAACACAGTGATCGCAAATATCCACGCAGCTGCACCGCTAGCCCTGCTACTGCTCGGAACCTCGCTAGTACTCAACGGTCAGCTACAAGCAGGATCTATGCTAGCGCTGGTGACACTCGCTGGCTCATTTCTCAATCCGCTGGGGTCACTCGTCTCTAGTAGCCTGCAAGTGCAGCTGGTACATTCGCACCTGGAACGCATTGCAGACGTGCTGGAAGCGCAAGAGGAACAAGATGCACAGTCCGTCACGCTGCCACCGCGACTCTCCGGTCACGTGCGACTGGACAACGTCTCCTTCCAGTACGACCAGCAATCACCCATGATCTTGCACAACATCAATCTGACCATCGAAGCTGGTCAGAAAGTTGCCATCGTCGGACGCACTGGTTCGGGCAAGAGTACGCTCGGCGCTTTGTTACTCGGTATGTATCTGCCAACCCAAGGTGAGATCTTTTACGATAACATTCCTCTGCGTACCATGAATTATCAGGCTGTACGCTCTCAGTTCGGAGTTGTTACGCAGGGTGCCACCATCTTCAGCGGCACTATTCGCGAGAACATCATGCTCAACAATCCTACCATGAGTATTCAGCAGATGGCAGAAGCGGCATCAGCGGCAGCAATCCATCAAGATATTTTGCAGATGCCAATGGAATACGAGACCTACATTGCTGAGGGTGGCACTAGCCTCTCTGGTGGGCAGCGCCAACGCGTTGCCCTTGCCCGTGCGCTCGCCAATAAGCCCGCATTGCTGCTATTTGATGAGGCAACCAGTGCGCTCGACGTAGTGACAGAGCGTATTGTTGAACGCAATTTGCGTGCGCTACAATGTACACAGATCATTATCGCCCACCGCCTGAGTACAGTCCGCAATGCCGACGTAATTCTGGTCATTGATGAGGGCAAGATTGTCGAGTGCGGTACCCATGAAAGCCTCTTGCAGCAGCAAGGTTACTACGCGCGGCTGATCCAGAGCCAGTTGGAGTCCAGCGAGGTCAATGCCGTCGCCGATGAGGCTTGCGCCCATCCAGATGACCTATTTGGCCTACTCTGAAGACTTTTGGGAAGTTACCAGGCGAGGGAGAACGTATTATTTATGGGTAGAAACACAATAACAACTGTGTGCTGTGTATTGTCCTACTTAACTTACTGTCTTAAACAATGATCACCCGGCACATGCATGATAGGGTGGGTGCCCGGTGTATAAGGTGGATGTGAACGAGCTAAGGGCAATATGTCAACTTTTATATAGGGGGATAATATAATGACAAGTACTGGCGAGTTACGCGCCATTATGGAAGACTTAGAGCTAGTAGACATCGGTGATGCTGCTAGCTATCTCGGTGAGGAAATGGTGCTGGAAGAGCAATATGGTGATCCCGGACAGTTAACCTTACTCACTGTAGATGCAAGCGAAGAATTGCTGCTCCATGATTATATTGTCATATAAATTCAGTGTACTGGTAACGCTTAGTATAGATATGTAGATACTATCGTTAGAAAATGTCTACATAAGAAAATAAGTGGCCCCCATCGCCGCCTGGGGCGGCAGGGCAACCACAAGGGATTGCCCCTACAATGGTATGATGACACCTCGAAGGCTAATTTCGTACCATTGTAGGGGCAATCCCTTGTGGTTGCCCTGCGGCGGTGGTTGCCCTGCGGCGGTGGTTGCCCTGCGGCGGTGGTTATTAATATTTGGCGGCGAGCAAGATTTTGCGGCGCTTTTCACTTTTGGGCATCCCACATTGCTTGAGTTGCTTCACAACCTTTTTGATATCATATGGAACGCGCCGTATCTCTGCTTGCCAGGTACTCTCTTGCCAGGAAAGGATGCCATAAGAGGCGCGTATATCTTCATCGCGTGGGAGGCCACAACTGCCAACGTCGCAGAGCAAGAGCTGCCGCCAACGTCGTATGTAGGCAATATGCAGATGTCCAAAGGCCAGCGCGCCAACATTTGGCGAGAGATGACTTAATAGTGGTTCTAGCGTAGCGTCTGATGAATTGGGGGCTATAAAGTCTTCTAGGTTCAGTGGGTTAGCGTGAACGACCAGCACATCGCTACCGTTGGGGTTAGTGACCAAGTAGGATGGCGGTAATGAGGCAAGATAATCAATACCACTCTGTCCAATCTGTGCGCGCGTCCAGGCGACAATACTCTGCTTCTTTGTGCTCATATCTGAGCCATCGAGGGCGGTTTCGGCATCAACGTTGCCTTGAATGACTGGACAATGTAGCCCTTGTAATATTTCCAGGACTTCTTTTGGGCGCGGGCCATTCAGACAGAGGTCGCCTGCGATGACGAGTTGGTCTACCGCTGGTTGTTGCGCCAAGTCCGCAAGGACAGCTTCCAATGCTACTTGGTTGCCGTGTATATCAGCTATAATGGCTACACGCATGTGTATACTATCCTATAAGTGTAGAGACATCGTAATAGGTATGGACGATTTAAAAGAGCCGTTTGCTTGTATTGCCTCTCCTTTAAGAAGAGTGCAATAGAAGGTACTTAAGTTTACCATAGTTCCTAAAAATCTAGCGAGATATTTCGCTGGCTTCATGGAGCTACCAGCGGGCTTGGCTAGTTCAAGCAGCAGTTTGATAGGTGATCACGCCTTTTATTCTAATGGGTATTTGGCATTCAAGCGGATCAAAGGGGAACCCTTTCAGGCTTGTCCTCAAGAGTGCCAACTCCTCGAACGTGGGCAGACAATCCTGTGGGAAAAAGTGTCATAAAGCGCTGTGAATCACTATAAAACGCGATATTTTCAAATACTTGTCAAAAAAGGGTGGTGCAATGTTATGGAACACCATGTAGGGGTCATTTCTGATACCCACATTCCTAGTTTTAAACGACTACCGGAGGCTATCTGGCACCATTTCGCGGATGTCGAATTAATTCTTCATGCGGGCGATCTCTCAGTCCTGTCGGTAATTTCTGAGTTAGAGACCATCGCGCCTGTGATCGCGGTACAGGGCAATGTGGAGCGCGAAGAGGTTATGTTAAAGTTGCCGATCAAGCGCGAAGTGGTGGTTGGGCATTGTCGCATTGGTCTTGTGCATATTTTAGGGGAGTCGAAATACTATGCGCGGACGGCTAAGAGAGAATTTCCTCAAGCCCGTGTTGTCATCTTCGGCCATAGTCACGTGCCCTATAATCAAATGCATAATGGTCAGTTGCTCTTTAATCCGGGTAGCGCGACTGATCGTCGGCACCAGCCAACGTGTAGCGTAGGGAGATTATGTATAAATGATGCTGATATGAGTATAAATGGAGACATTATTAGATTATAACCATGTTTCGATAATGATGCAATAAATTCTTGCGGTATAGGGATTGAAGAACCCTTGTAGCTGATCGCATCGGTGTTTGTACAAAAATCTTGCCGCTTGATCCTGCCTAGCTTCACCATAGTCTTCTGTTTGTTGGGAGGATGTTTACTCTATTAAAGCATTGAGATATTCTTGTTGTGATTGCATTTCTGTGCTATGATAGACTCTACAACTCTGAGGAAAATGTGTACATAAGGTGGTGCAGCCATGCCAGCCGAGATCAATGAACCGGTGAAGGTATTCTACTCTTATGCACGAAAAGACAAAGATTTTCGTGATGAGCTAGATAAACATTTAAGCCCAATTAAGCTACAGTACCACATTACCAGTTGGTCCGATAGGAAAATTCGTCCAGGGACTGAGTGGGAACAGGAGATTGGTACTCCACTAGAGACTGCACGCCTCATTTGTCTACTCATCAGCGCAGATTTTATGCACTCTGATTCTTGTCGTGATGAAATGGATCGTGCTCTAGTGCGTCATAGAGCAGGTTATGCTCGTGTCATTCCCATTATCGTTCGCCCTGTTTATTGGAAAGGCGCGCCATTTAGCATGCTCCAAGTTCTTCCCACAGATGCTAAACCAATCTCTCAATGGAGTGATCCAGATGATGCATATGTGAATATTGCAAAGTATATATGTGAAGAGGTAGAAGAGTTAATTCGCTTACTCAAGTCACAGGAAAACCCTGAGACGTTTGACTCGCACGAGAAGCACACGCCGATCCCACCCCATAAGCCAACAGAGCCACTGACAACTAACCAATCAATAGATACATCGATATGGGTCGGTATTACCCGACGAGTACGAGAGTTGAGTCTCTCAAAAGGTACGCTGCTGGCGGTGCTGGCTTTGCTCTTGATCACTAGCATGGCGGGAGGAAGCTACGTTTGGGCAGTGAATACTTCTCATCCAGTTGCCACTGTCACAGCAGTGACACATAATGAAGCCACTCCTACGATAAACAATGGTATTGGCGTCACTTTGGTAGAGGGAGAGTATATTGGTATCAGTGATGGACAAGATGCTTTAGATGTGGCTGGTAGAGTTCCGGGTGTAGTGACGCTAATGCAAGAGGCATCTAAAAGTTTAAGAAATGGAAATACAGATGGTGCTCAGAAGAAGTGGCAAGAGGCTCATGAAAAAGACACACGTTATGCTGAGCCGTTGATCTATGCAGAGAATCAACGAGTGAAAGAGATAAAGGAGATGGCTTTAGCCGCGACGTTCTTCAGGGAGCTTATATTGCCCAAAGGGAATGTAATGAGGACCCACAACAATCACTTTCTGGCGGTAAAATGCTCCGTTTACTTATTGCCAAATCAGGGAGTCGTCCAGAGCGGAGTAAAGATATTGCCCAACAGATTGTACGAGCTGCAACATCTGACGGAACTATTGTGGGAGTTCAAGGTTGGACAACTTCTCAGACAACGTTGGAGGTTGTAGATATTTTAGCGGCTGCCCACTTGCCCATTGTTGCTTCAGATACTGCTAGTGATGAATTAACACGTAAATCACCGTATTTCTTCCGTATTGGTACACCTAGTAGCGTATACGCTTCTTTAATAGCAAAGTATATAGAAAAGAACCTAGCGTCTCAACGTCTAGTTATTTTTAGAGATCCTAAAGAACCGTACAGCCTCAGCCTTTCTGATGCCCTTGTTAACCAATTCGCAGACGATCGATACCAGAGGCCTATCATCAGAGGGTTTACAACAGCCGATAAAGATAACGCCGGATTTGCTCAACAAGTGCAAAAAGTTTTGACTACTGATAAACCTAACCTTATTTATATCGCTACAAACGATGTTAATCATGTTACGGCGCTTTTAAATGCCATTCCACCTACTCAGGAGTATGCAGATCTAAAAGTATTCGCAGGTGGTGCAGGGTACGAACTGGTGCAAGCTGAAACGTCATTTACTGGTTATACACGTATGATTATTTCCAGTTCAGCATTTCCTGATGAATGGTCCCTAGTGGCTTCGGGAAAGCCGCAACCGCCTTTTTTTCAGGATTATGCAGTAGCATACGATCCCCTGAGTCAACACTTTGGCTCTTACACATATAGCCGTGCTAATGGTGCAGTTATGATGGATTATGATGCTGTACGTGTGTTGTTGGAAGCAAGCAAGATTGCGATTCAAGCGGGCAAACAAAATCCCACCCATAATGATATAAAAAACTCACTCTCACAAATCAATGCTTTACGGCCTTTTCAGGGCATTACCGGGGCAATCAAGTTTGGTTCTGATGGCAATCCAATCGACAAAGGACGCTTGATTCTACGTGTGGTGGATGGTGGGTTTTTGAAGGTGGTAGCTTATCAGGGATGTTTTCTTGTTGGCTCACCATGTGACAATGAGAATATCCAGTTTTGGCCAGCTCAGTAAGGTGAGTCTTTGTATGAGCTTTGATATCTAAACTCGATCTGGCAAAAGATCCTCGTTCTTGTCGGGAACAGCCTGAGCGGCTAAAGTTCCCATACCTAAACATTGGTTGTTTGTCAGTTATTTGACATAATATGTGTAACAATGGCACTCAGAATGAGTTATAACTCTCTTGTAGACAGTCGCATAATCGACTGCTGAACTTATTCTCTCAATAAATGACAGGAGGGTTACGTGAGTATTGACATGACTATTATCCTCATGTTGATCTCCTTTATCGCAGGATTGATAATCGGGATATGCTTGGGACGGCCACAGAGAACGTACTACTAGCAGGGATTGCTTCCTCTTGTGCTAACAGGTTCCTTCGTTGTCACGGATTGCGCAACGCGCAATGATGCTCCTGCAATCCGTGAGTTTTTTTCCTCATTTGCTCCTCGTAATGCGCAATTCATTGCGTGTGTAAACTCATAATACACGTAGTTGCGCGATTTATTGCATTAAAAATATAGAATAATACATGCGCATGGCGCAATTCATTGCCCGCGTAAGCTCATAGTACCCGTAGTTGCGCAATTTATTGCGCGATGAACTCATAATACCGGTAATTGCACAATCCATTGCGTGTGTAAACTCATAATACCAGTAGTTGCGCAATTGATTGCATTGGAAACATAAAAGAATACATGCGCATGGCGCAATAAATTGCGCAATTACTATCTTCTGCTTAAATTGAAACCTCGTGTAAAGGTAGCATTCTCCATTTACATGTGTTAATCTAATGACTGCCTGGTAGGTTTCCGTTACAAGACGGAATAGCCACCTGGAACGTGCTATATGGAGAGAAGATGATAAATGCCGTTTATGCTCCAAGTTCCATGGAGCATACAGAAAAATTATTAGGAGAAGTACACTATGGATAGGGATCGTGTCTTTGGATCAGTGAAAGATGTTGGTGAACGTGGCGTTCATGCCGGACTACACGAGCTAGGCGGTTTCAAAAAGTTTATCCTGCGTGGCAATGTCGTAGATCTGGCAGTTGGTATTGTCATTGGTGCAGCCTTTTCGACGGTTGTGAATGCATTGGTCAAAGATATTATCACGCCTCTCATTCCGGCAACCAGTAACACGCCGCTCAGTACATGGGCTATTAACCTACCTTATAGCTCATCAAAGTTGTTGGTAGGAGACTTCACCAATGCAATCATCAGTTTCCTCATTATGGCGTTAGTAATCTACTTTTTCGTGGTGCGTCCGGTGAATCTCTTGCAAGATCGTTTCACGCCGCATCAGGAACCGGCAAAGCCTACTAATCGCGAGTGTCCTTTCTGTCTGAGTACAGTACCACTCAAGGCGACGCGTTGCGCCTATTGTACGGCTCAGTTGCCAGCAGCTGAGGAGCCTGCGTCGGAGACCGCAACACGTCGTTAGATGGCGCACCCTGGGGGGGCAACAGATATTGCATAAGCGGGCGAGCTAGAGTATACTGCATAGGGAAAAATTCTCTATACTAACTGCAACCTTACTCGTTCAATCTGTTCGTAATGGCCAGAGGCATGTCAAGACCAAATGGCACTTGCAACTGCTTGACGGCTCTTGTTGTTGTCCTAATGCATAGAAACAGAGGAGAGGAATTGCTCATGTCGTCAACATCTGAACCTGTACGCCTGGAAGATCGGATTAGAGATATTCCAGATTTTCCACAAAAAGGTGTCCTTTTCAAGGACATCACCCCCTTGCTACAGGATGCAGCATCGTTTCGCGCCGCTATGGAGCGCATGGCGTCGCATTATGCTGGGTCTGGTATTCAAGCTGTCGTCGGTGTGGAATCGCGAGGCTTTATTTTTGGTGCGGTACTAGCGTATCTGCTCAAATGCGGCTTTATACCTGTGCGCAAATTCGGCAAGTTGCCCGCACAGACCATTAGCGTTGAGTATGCGCTGGAGTATGGTACCAATGTCGTAGAAGTCCACGAAGATGCTATCAAGCCCGGTCAGCGAGTGCTGATCGTGGATGATCTGTTGGCGACCGGGGGTACGGTCTCTGCTGCTATGGAACTGATAGAGCGTTTGGGTGGTCACATTGCTGGTATCGCTTTCCTGGTTGAACTCGGCTTCCTCAAAGGTCGCGAAAAGCTCAAGGGTCACGATGTCTTTGCGTTGATCAGATATTAAGAGCGAAAGAAACAGGGCTTGCACGGCCTAGCCGCAGGGCAATTATAAGGGGCAATATAGTCCAATCAGCATGGCCACACCGCCGCCTGGGGGCGGCAGGGCAACCACAAGGGATTGCCCCTACAATGGTACGAACGCTCATCAAAAGCCAACCCGTACCATTGTAGGGGCAATCCCTTGTGGTTGCCCTGCCGCCGCAGACGGCGGTGTGGCGGCAGTGAGATGTTAACTGCTACTCACTCTGTTGAGCGATCTGTTGTACTTTGGTTCCTTTGCTGTTCAATAGGTTGCCTTCTATACCAATTGAGGGCAGGAGTTGAGCTTGTGCCTGTGTACTCAGCGGGAGTGCCCACAGTTTGATGAAGCCGAGCGCGGCATTGTGATCGAACTGATCGCCACTATCATACGTTGCTAGGCTGTGGCTATAGAGCGAGTGATCGGATTTGCGCCCCACTGCGCTGCAATGTCCACGTGAGAGCTTGATACGTACCTGACCACTGACGAAGCGTTGTGTGCTCTGTACATAAGCTGCCAGATCCTGGTGCAGAGCGCTATACCATTGCCCATTATAGATCAGACGTGCATATTCGTTGGCAACGCTTTCTTTGAAGCGAACCTGGTCGCGGCTTAACGTCAGACTCTCCAATGCACTATGGGCGGCATGCAGGACCACTGCACCGGGTGCCTCGTAGATCTCGCGGGACTTGATCCCCACGAGGCGGTTCTCGACATGATCAATACGCCCGATCCCATATGCACCAGCCTGCTTGTTCAGCGTTTCGATCAGTTCAACGCCATTCATCTCTACACCATTCAGGGCGACAGGGATACCATGCTGGAAGGTAATCTCTACATAGCTAGGTTCTTTGATATCGGGACTCTCAGGATTGACGGTCCAGGCATAGACTTCCTCTGGTGCTTCTGCCCATGGGTCTTCCAGTACACCGCACTCAATGCTACGACCCCACAAGTTCTGATCTACCGAATAGGGACTGGCATTTGTCACTGCGATGGGGATGTTGTGCTCGGCGGCGTAGGCAATTTCGTTGTCACGCGTCATGCTCCATTCACGGACCGGAGCGATGATTTTCAGATCGGGGGCCAGCGTATTGATCGAGACATCGAAGCGAACCTGATCATTGCCTTTGCCGGTACAGCCGTGGGCAACGGCGAGCGCACCTTCCTGACGGGCGACTTCGACCAGCAGACGACCAATCAAGGGGCGAGCCAGCGCAGTAGCTAAGGGATACTGGCCCTCATAGATCGCGCCAGCCTGCAAGGCGGGCCATACAAAGTAACGCACGAAATCTTCACGACCATCTACGATCAGTGCTTTGACCGCGCCAATCTTCATTGCTCGCTCGGCAATAGCGGGCAGATCACGATCATTGCCCACATCGATGGTCAGGGCGATAACATCTAGATTATATTGTTCTTTAATCCAACGGATGGCGACTGAGGTATCCAGGCCACCCGAATAAGCAAGTACGGCTGTTGCCATATGCCTCTTATTCCTCCTCTATGATGGACGTATGGTGGGGTCCGACCAGTTGTTGTATGGCCTGTTTAAAAGCGCTGGCGCGCTCATCCCACAAAGTTTCCAGGTGATTGCGCGTGTGCAGGCGAGCGACCAGTTGCTCTTGGCTCTCGACCGGGAACGGAATGCCGCGATCCAATTGTGCCGTGACTTCTGCTCCTACAGTGCGATAGGCATCGCGGAACGGTATATTTGCACTTTGGGCAAGCTCGTAGGCGCGGTCAGCGGCGAAGAGTTCAAACGTGCAGGCGGCGGTAGTACGCTCGCTATTCACTTTGAGGGCACCGATGACGACCGTGCTAATCTCCAGACTTTCCTGTACCAGGTCTAGCGCTTCGATGAATGGTCGCTTCGTCTCCTGATTATCCATGTTGTAGCCGGAGGGTAGGCCGGAGACAATACCGAGAATCTGCTGTTGCAGGGCGAGCATCGTTTGAGTACGGGCGCGCACCAGTTCCATGACACCCAGATTGCGCTTCTGCGGCATAATGCTACTGCCGGTACAGATCTCTTGTGGGATCTGCAAGAAGCCATACTCAACCGTTGTGAAGAGCAAGACATCCTGCGCGAGCTTGCTCAAGTCGAGCATAATCTGCGCGAGCGCCTGCACTACCGCAGCTTCAATCTTACCCCGGCTATTCTGCACATAGATAACATTCTGCTGGACGCGCGCGAAGCCAAGTTGATCGGCGACATACTGGCGGTCAATCGGCAATGGGACGCCATAGCCCGCTGCGGAACCGAGCGGCGATTGATCGTTGATAACGTACGCCGCCGAAAGCAGTTGCTCATCGTCCAGTAGTGCCTCCGCAAAACTGGCGGCCCACAGTCCTACAGATGAGAGCATAGCCCGTTGCATATGCGTATAGCCGGGCATGGGCACGTCAATGTAGTGCTGTGCGAACGCTAGTAATGCTGAGCATAATGCGAAGAGCTGCTCACTCACATGGTGGAGTTGTTCTTTGCCATAGAGCCGCATATCGACCAGCACCTGATCATTGCGCGAGCGAGCGGTATGGATCTTTTTTCCGGCGGCACCAACTTTTCCTGCCAGATAGTTCTCGATGCTGGTATGGACATCTTCATCGGACGGCAGGATCGTAAACTGGTGTGTAGCATCTAGCGCCAGCACCTCGCGTAGTGCCTCTTGCAACGTCAGATGTTCTTCTTCGTTGAGCAGGCCGATACGCTTGAGCATAGCAATGTGAGCGAGATTGCCCCACACGTCGTGCCGGACGAGACGAGCATCAAGGAGGCTGTTTTGGGCAGCCTCGTAACGCTCGACTTGTTTATTGATAGCGTAGCTTTTTTGCCACAATTTCGTCATTGACTAAATCCCTTCAGTAGAGATGCCAGCCAGCTTATTGCGCCGCGCGATCAGTTCGTAGGGGAGACCGCGCAGGTGGGCGGCAGGTGCACATTCCTTCTGGTTAAAGCTCGCGCTGTTAATCGAGCGGACATCTGAGAAAAAGAGGCCGCTGGTAGATGCGCGTGCGCGGATATCGATATTGCCTTTATAGAGGTCGATGGTGTATTCGCCATTCACAACCTTCTGTGTGCTGGCGATGAAAGAGTCAAGTGCCTCTTTGAGCGGATGGAACCATTCACCATGATAGACCATCTTGGCCCAGTAAGCTTCAAGTTCGCGCTTTAACTGAAGTTCCTCTTTCGTGAGCGTATATTGTTCTAGATCGCGGTGAACCTTGAGCAGGATTGTAGCCGCTGGAGCTTCATAGATTTCGCGGGACTTGAGGCCCATGATGCCATCCTCGAAGATGTCAATCTTGCCGATGCCGTTTTGGCCACCGATGACATTCAGCTTTTCGATGATCACATCGAGTGGCAACTCTTCGTTATTAAGGGCAACAGGAAGACCGTACTTCCAGGTAATCTTCAGCGTTGTGGGATGGTCAGGGGCTTTGGTGGGTGGTATCAGCCAGAGCCAGATTGAAGCGGGCAACTCGGTATCAAGACCAATGCCACCGCTAGCAATTGAGCGGCACCACATCGTCTTATCGTCTCCGCCCGCAATCAGCTCGGCAACAGGCATACCAAAGTGTTCCATCAGCAGTTGTTCTTCGCCGCGTGTCAGATCAAAGTCTCGTACCGGAACGAAGATCGAGAGGCCAGGTGCAAAGAGGCTGAACACATTATGCATGCGATACTGATCATTACCTTTGCCACTGGAACCTTCCATCAGCGCGTCACAACCAAGCTCTACAGCCTGCTGGGCAACTTTTGCCGCGATTAACTGGCGCGTCATCGAAGTGGAGACGGGATAGCCATTATAGTCAGAGTTGGCGTGGATGGCTTTAGTAAGCCACTGTTGCGTAAACTCCTGTTGGATGTCGATGAGGATTGGCGTAATGCCCAGTTTTTCCGCGTTCCTCTTGCTCATCTGTAGCTCTTCTTCACCCTGTCCAACATTGGCACTGATGGCAATGAGTTGTTTGGCGTGATACTTCTCTTTCGCGAGTTTTACGCACAGAGTCGAATCCAGCCCGCCGGAGTAGGCCAGCGCGATGGTTTTGCCTTGTGGCACATCGACATCGATGACTTTTTGCATTGCAAGTGCAAGTGCGCTGTTCGTTGTTGTGATCTGCTGAGGGGTGCTGATCAGATGATTGGTTACCATGTCTAATACTCCTTCAAAGTGATAGAGAGAGGAAGGAGCTGGAGTAAGCAAAAACCCTCGCCCCTTCCGCGAACATTGAAGGGACGAGAGTGCAGGCTTACAACCTATACACGCCCGTGGTACCACCCTAATTGTCTTTCGTGCCGATTTCCCGCTTTGCCAGAGTATGGCGGGAAGCGAAAGACCACTTTTTTCTGGTTATATGCTGCGTGGGAACCACCCACCTGTCCTACTTACCTTCACTATCTGCTGGTAGGGAAGATTTTCTTCAGACAACCGCTCACGAATGCGTTCTGAGCATACATAGACCTTTCCGAACTTTCACCTTACTTCGGATCGCTGTTGGCTGTTCTGCTCATACTATTTTCGGTCTACGCGGGTCAGACTGGTTTGTGTTATTGTATGTTTTTAAGGATAGCAGCTAATTGGGGAAATGTCAAATCCCTATTTTGCCTGGGGTGCGCCTCAATTTTTGCGCCGAGACCAAGGGCAATCCCTTGTGCTTGCCCTGTGGCCCGGCGCAAAGAATTGAGGCGCACCCTTTTGCCTTTCTCATATTTCTAACTATCGCCAGCAATCGTTCTCTCTTAATAACTTCACGAAATGCCGCTAAAAAACAAAAATATCCGTGTTTTTTCATGAATACATTGACAGTCATGCAGCAGTTATGTTAATTTTAATGAAACGTTAGCATAAGATAAAAAGTTTTGAGGCGTCTATGAGCAAGATAGTATGCAGAACTTGCGGAGCACCCAATAATGCAGGTGAGATACATTGCCAGAGACCGGGTTGTGGACAATTATTAGATGATGCTAGGTCACTAGCTGATCGCTTTGGACCCTTGCCAGCAACTGGCACACTACACTCTATCAGTTGGTGGGAGCGTAAGAAGAAGCCTGTTGTGGCTGTCATGTTGGCATGTCTGACTTTTTTAGCCGCTGTGCTGCCTCTGGCGATGCTCGTCTTGGCTACCCCTGAAACGCCTGTGCCACCCCCGACACTAACGCCGCCATTGAGTAGAGACGGGCTGGGTGTGGTTAATGAAAATGGCGAAAACATAGGTGTGAATGATGGATTACATCGTACTATAAATGTGCGCTTTACACCTAACATTTTGAAAAATGATAATAACGATGGTGAAGACCTCATATACAAAGAGAATTTGCGCTTTTCCTCTAAACCCTATATCACTCTAGTAATTGGTGTAGCCTTCAGCTCTTCTAATAGTACGTCACAAGAAAGTATCCTCCAGGGAGCATATATAGCACAAAGGGAGTTTAATAGGACATCCAACTCTGTGAAACTGCGTCTGCTGATTGCAAATGTTGGAAGCGAATTGTCAGATGCTGTTCCTCATGTTGCTCAGCAAATAGTGCAAATAGCTAAGCAGGATCATTATGTTGTTGGTGTTCTCGGATGGCCCCATTCATCATCATTGCTTAAAGCGATAGATGTTTTAAAAGCGGCAAAAATACCTATGGTATCTCAGAGCGCTTCTAGTGATGATTTGTCTGATATATCTCCCTACTTTTTTCACATTGCACCTCTTAACCAGGAGCAGGCTGAAGCGGCACAATATTTCGTGAGGACGTTGCAAGCAACACGAGCGGTAGTTTTTCGAGACCCTAATAATGCCGATAGTCAAAATACCGCTGAGGACTTTGAAAAAAATTTGGGAGACTATGTCCTGATAAAGAAAAATTTCATTGTGGGCCAGACGAATGAAAAGGATTTTGAGACAAAAATTCAAGAAGCGCTAGAGTTGCAGCCGGATGTGTTTTATTTTGCTGGTGCATCTGATCAGGATATGAGCGCATTTCAAGATGCCTTACCTACTTCCGGGCCATTTGCACGTTTACCTGTTATCTCTGAGAACTTTGGGTATGTGATGCATCCCAATAGCCATGATCGTTGGTACTTCACCTCCTTTGCCTTTCATGATGCGTGGCAGGCCTTGGGTGGCAAGTACAACCCGTTTTTTGACGATCTGGTGAATGAGTTTGATCCAGGACAGCAGCACAAAGGACAATATGGCTATGAGCGAGCTGACGCAATGACTATCCTCACTTACGATGCTGTTCGTGTACTGTTGCAGGGCGTGCAGAACGCTAAGAAGGTAGGCGCGAAGATTACGCCGCAGAGTCTAACAAACGGGCTTTCTCGTATCGATAGTGCTCATCCCGTTCAGGGCGTTAGTGGGCAGATTGCCTTCGATGAGCACCATGATCCTATCAATAAGTCAGTTGTCCTACTCTATGTACCAGGGGGTCATACAAATATGTTATGTGCCTATGGTGTCTTTTTCGCTAAAGATTCTAAGCTGTCTTCTAAGTGCGTTTAGCCGTGCAAGTTTGTTTCGTGGTTAATGTTAATTTAACATATGAAGAACCGTAGCTGCGCAATTTATTGCGCTGTGCACACCTACAAACCTTGTAGCTGCACAATTTATTGTGTCTGTTTTATTTGTTTGTGTGCATGGCGCAATAAATTGCGCGGCTACGGGATGTTTGTGGTATGGCGCAATAAATTGCGCGGCTACGGGCTGTTTGTGGCATGGCGCAATAAATTGCGCGGCTACGGTTATTGCTCGGTGTGCATGGCGCAATAAATTGCGCAACTACCCCGTATTTCTCAGGCCAGCTGCAATACCATTGACGGTAAGCAGTACAGCATACGTGAGTCGCATCCGTTCACGATCTTCAGGTGAGGCATGCTTTTCTGTCTCTTGATCGGGCATCAGTGGGCCACCGAGAGCGCGGAGGCGGCGCAGTAACATTACCTGGAAGTAGCTCAGCGGATCGACGTAGGGATTGCGGCGGCGAATCGATTGCTGCAAGACGGGAGAACTGTCCAGTAGCGCCTTGCCGCCAACAATACGCAAGACCATGCGCTGCGTACGCTCATACTCCTGCTGGATAAGATGTGAGATGCGCTGGCGTAGCGCTACATCGCTCACCAACGATGCATACTGCTGTGTAATATGCATATCTGCTTTGGATAATGTCATTTGCAGGTTATCCAGGAAGGCACGCAGGAAGGGCCAGTGCCGATACATATGTTGCAGTTGTTCTAACCTGCTTGGATCTTCGTTGATGTACTCTGCTAGCGCACCGCCTACTCCATACCAGCTCGGCAAGACATAGCGGCTCTGCATCCAGGAGAAGACCCAGGGAATGGCACGTAGCTCTTCAATAGCACGGCCCTGCGCACGGCGCGCTGGCCGTGAGCCAATATTCAACCAGCCAATTTCGAGGATGGGAGTTGCCTGCTCAAAGAAGTTAAGAAAACTGGGGTCGTCATAAATCAAGGCGCGGTAGCGTGCATGAGCGCTAGCCGAGAGCTGATCCATCACGGCAACCCATGCTTCAGGGGCATGTGGATGCACTGGCGGCTCTTTGAGAGCTTCATCAGGGGTACTCGATTGCACGACACCAGCTACCACCAGCTCCATATTGCGCGTAGCAATCTCATGCAGACCGTACTTGAACGAGAGCATCTCACCCTGTTCCGTGATGCGCAAATGTCCATTGACCGTGCCGGGTGGCTGTCCCAGAATAGCTTCGTAGATGGGGCCGCCACCCCGACCAATAGCGCCACCCCGACCATGGAAGATGGTAATGCCAATCTGATATTTATGCCCCAGCTCAGCGAGTTGTAGCTGTGCTTTGTAGAGTTCCCAAGCAGAGGTCAGGATACCGCCATCCTTGCTACTATCTGAGTACCCAAGCATTACCTGCTGTTGCTGCTGGCATTTCGCTAGATAGGCGCGATAAACAGGATGAGTGAATGCTTGTTCTAGAATTGCCGTACATGTATGCAAGTCATCTATAGTTTCAAAGAGTGGCACGATCGGTAAATCGTTAATCCCCGCCTCTTTACAGAAGAACTGAACCTCTAGTAAATCACTCAAACTGTGCGACATACTAATGATATAGCAGGAGATGGCGCGCTTACCAAATTCGGCTCGTGTCTGACGAATTGCCTGAAATGTCTGTAGAATATGAATCGTATCACTGCTGAGTTCCAGATCTGGACGCAGCAAGACACGGGGGTCGCGCAAGAGATGTTCCAGAATCTGGATACGTTCGCTTTCCTCTAATTTCGTATAGTCATCCTGGCGTAGTTCGGTCGCGCGTAGTAGCTCGGCTAGTGCAGTCGCGTGACGCTCGCTATGCTGCCGTACATCCAGGGCGACGAAGTAGAAGCCGAACACCTCAACCTGTCGCATCAATTTTGCCAGCGTGCCCTGGGCAAGCTCCAGTTCGCCATCGGCCAGCAGACTATCGCGTATGAGAATCAGGTCCTGAAGGAATTGGTGCGCGTTTTTGTAGGTGATGGAGTCTCCCGATTTTCCAGGGGGCGTCTTTCCTGTAGTGGAGGATGTCCAGTTGATGCTATATGGGAGAGGGGAGAGCATGGCCTCCAGACGCTTGCGCATAAAGGAAAATTTGCGGCGGTAGGGTTCGAGCGCGTTTTGCCGTCCTGCTTCGTCGTCCTGTTCTGGCATACAGGCGGCGTCATAATCGAGAGAGCGCTGTAGCTCAGATGTGATAGAGGTGTGGTTGATCGATTGTGAAAATTCCTGGGCCAGTGCGGCGATATCGTTGCGGTAGCGCCTGATCACGGAAGCGCGCTGCATACGTAACGCCTCATGCATGGTCTCTGGCCCCACAAATGGATTGCCGTCCTGGTCGCCGCCAATCCAAGAACCCAGGCGCAGGAACGGCGGGACCGTGATATCTGGGTAAGCGGCATGTAGCAGCTCTTCAAACTTGCTATAGAGATCGGGAATGGCATTATAGAGCACCTCACTGAGGTAAAAGATGCCCATCTTCACCTCATCAATCGGCTCTGGCCGCACATGGCGAATAGCGTCTGTGCGCCAGAGCAGATCGACCGTGCCATCTAGTTCCCGTTGCCAATGCAGACGTTGGCGTGGCGTCATCAACTGAACGTGATCATATTTTTCCAGCAGTGTTGCAACGCGGTTGGCCTTCGTAATCAGACTCCGACGGGTTGCTTCGGTGGGATGTGCAGTAAAGACTAATTCAATGGAAAGGTTATTCAGCAATTGTTGAACGGTAGCACTATCTAGTTTGTTTCTTTGGAAAAAAGCGATCAGAGCCGCCAGAGAACCTGTTTGTGGCTTATCGACATTGCGTTTTTCATAATCACGGGTGCGACGTATGCGATGATATTGCTCAGCCGTATTGACGAGATGGAAGTAAGCTGTAAATGCGCGTATTACGTCGATTGCAGTATGGAGGTCACAGCCATCGACGATATGAGCAATTTCTTCGTCAAGGAGCTGTATCTCTTTGTGGAGTATTGCCGCCTGGGTTGCAGATGCATGGGGGATATATTCAGTGCATTCGCGCAAGCGTTTACAATTACGCCGCAGTTGTTCTACGATATCGAAGACGGCATGGCCGTCATGCCGTTGCATCGCCTGCCCCAGAGCATTGCCCAGTGTACGGATATCGTGACGAAGTGGCGCGTCCTTCTCATGGCGAGTCGTGTGTTCTGTCATCGGTCTATCCTTGTATATAGGTAAGACAGCTCGCTTTGTCGTCGCAACGCTGGCTCATCTTTGCGCCATCCACTCTTTATTCTATCATGTCTAAGTGCTGTGAATGTGCTGTTAGCTGTGTGTTATAGCGCTGTAAGCACCCTGATGACTATGTATAATCCACACATATACTACCCTTGTCCATTTTCATACCATTATGCTATACTCTGTGAACAAACAGGTGATGACGCCCCCCTTATGAGCTAAGCCGCTCTTAAATCCAATGATGCTTCTTTAAAGGTTCGCCTTCTTATGGATTTCGCTCGCCGAGATTGTGGCCCTGTATGAGATGTTTATTGTGTCTATATATATGACTTCGGCGACCGCCGTCTGATCGTCGGAACCCCCGGCTCCGATGCGGATGCCTCGAACATTGAGTAGATAGTAGTTTTTGAGGGAGCAATGCATGAAGCACGAACGTGATCTTCCATTTCCTGCATCATATCCACTCTATGATGGTCGTTGGGAGCATGACGCCTGTGGTACAGGTTTTCTTGCTCAACTCTCGGGTGACGCGAGTCACTCTCTTGTCGAGATGGCCCTTGTGGCGCTAGCTCGTCTCAGTCATCGTGGGGCACAGGATGCCGATGCAGAGACGAATGATGGCTCTGGTATTCTTACGCAGCTCCCGCGCCAGCTGTTGTGCGAAGAACTTGAACAGCAACATATTCAGATTAGTAACCCGGATGACCTCGCCGTTGGAATGCTCTTCTTGCCCTCTCAGGAGCGCTCGCCGGAAGCCTATACTAGCAGCCGCCAGATGATAGAACAAACGATAAGAGATGTTGGTCTGCACTTTCTTACTTGGCGTAATCCACCTATTGACTATACTGTGCTTGGGTCTCGTGCTAGAGAGACTGCCCCGTGCATGGCACAGATACTGCTTACTCGCCCACCGGATGTTGATACAGCTCAATATGATAGGATGCTTTATCATGCCCGTCGGCTGATGGAGCGACGGTTACGCGATGCACAGGTGACAGATTGCTATATTGCATCGCTTTCTCGTACTACCATCGTCTATAAGGGTTTGTTAGCACCGAACCAGTTATCTCGTTTTTACACTGATCTCGCTGACCCGCGTTATGTCAGTGCTTTTGCCGTCTTCCATCAACGCTACAGCACTAACACGTTTCCTGCTTGGCCTCTAGCCCAGCCCATGCGTATGCTTGCCCATAATGGTGAGATTAATACGATTCAGGGCAATCGTAACTGGATGTTGGCTCGTGAGAGCGCTTTGTCTTCTGAGCTATGGGGGGAAAAGATAGAAGATTTCCTGCCAGTCCTGCAAGAAGAGGGAAGCGACTCGACGCAGATTGATAACGCTCTAGAACTGATTGCTGTTTCTGGACGCGACCTCTTACAGAGCATGCAGATGCTCATTCCATCTGCTTGGGAGCAAGATCCACGCTTAGATGATGCAGAGCGAGCTTGGTGTGAATATCATACCGGTCTCATCGAGCCGTGGGATGGTCCTGCCGCGCTCGTTTTTACCGATGGCCGTTTTGTTGGTGCTGCGCTGGATCGCAATGGCTTGCGCCCTTCCCGTTATACGCTGACGGCGCAAGGCTTGCTCATTGTGGCATCTGAAGCGGGTGTCATCTCTTGTGAGCCGCACGAGATTGTCGAGAAGGGGCGACTGGGACCCGGTGAGATGCTGGCCGTTGATATGGAGACAGGAGTTTTTCTCCGCAACACTGCCGTTAAAGAAGCGATGGCTCAGTACCAGCCCTATCGTCAGTGGTTAGAAGATAACATGACGCGCCTCTCTGCTGTTGCGCAGACAACCTCTGAAGCGGATGAGACTGTATTGGATGCCAGCGCCCTCTTTGCTCGGCAGCAACTTTTTGGTTATACTCATGAGGACGTAGAGATGATCTTGCGTCCTATGCTTACCGATAATAAAGAACCGACCTGGAGTATGGGGGATGATGCTCCGCTGGCTGCTCTATCACAGGTGCCTCGTTCCTTCTCTGATTACTTCCGCCAACGTTTCGCGCAAGTGACTAATCCACCAATTGATCCACTGCGTGAGCGTATTGTAATGTCTCTGGATAGCTATCTGGGGCCGCGCCAGAGCTTGCTCACTGAGTCCCCAGCCCATGCGAAACTGTTGCATCTGGAAAGTCCTCTGCTGACGGAGGCGCAATTAGAGGCCATCCGTAACCTCTCTCATGACCATTTCCGTACGCAAACACTCGTTACAACCTTCGACACCACAGCTGGTGTACATGCCCTGGCAGCTGCGCTGGATCATCTGGAGCAAGCGGCAGCAGATGCGGTGCAGAGTGGCGCAACGCTACTCATCTTGAGCGATCAGGGGGCTACTGTAACTCATGCTCCTATGCCCATGGCTATCGCGGTTGGGGCGGTACATAATGCCTTGATTAGACGCGGTCTGCGTATGCGTACTTCATTGATCTGTGAGACTGGGACCGTGTGCGATATCCATCAGGTTGCAGTCTTGCTCGGTTATGGCGCAGAGGCCATTGTACCAACGCTCGCGCTGGCAAGCGTGCGAGCGCTAGTTGGTGAACGTCGCTTGGAGCACTTGACGCGCCCTGAAGCGGTTGCACGCTACATTCATGTGGTTGAGGAGGGGCTGTGTAAGGTCATGGCCCGCATGGGTATATCGACGATACGCAATATTATAGGTGCGGGACAATTTGAGGTGCTTGGTCTTGATCCGGCCTTTGTCGAGCGCTGTTTCGCCGGTTCGGCGTTCCGACCTGGCACAGTCCAGCTGGCGCAAATCGCGGATCAGATTATCAAGCAGTGTCTTGCCCTGCGGCAGGAAGTTCCTGAGACCAATATGCGTCGTCGTAAATTGAATGACCTGGGTCGCTATCGCTTCCGTCGTGACGCTGAGTACCATGCCTACAATCCGCTCATCGTGCGTGCTCATCAGAAGGCGGCACAGAGTGGTAGCGCAGAAGATTATCGTCAATTTACCTCACTGGTCTATAGTCGCCCACCTACGACACTGCGCGACCGGCTCTCCTTTGTCCAGACTGAGCCTATTCCATTGGAGCAGGTTGAGCCAATGGAATCCATTCGCTTGCGCTTCGTCATCTCGGCGATGTCAGTGGGGGCACTCAATTCTGTGACGCATCGTACCATTGCGGCAGCTATGAACAGCATCGGTGGCCGTAACAATACTGGTGAAGGTGGTGAAGATCCTGACTGGTATCACGAGACGCTCGAAGGCTACCCGGTCAGTAGCAAGATCAAGCAGGTTGCTTCGGGTCGCTTCGGTGTCACGACTGAATACCTCGTACGTGCGCAAGAGATAGAGATTAAGATGGCGCAAGGATCAAAGCCGGGCGAGGGTGGTCAATTACCACCGACCAAAGTGACGCCTTTCATTGCTCGTTTGCGTCACACCGCGCCGGGGGTCTCGTTGATCTCTCCGCCACCGCATCATGACATCTATAGTATCGAAGATATTGCGCAATTGATCTATGATCTGCATCAGGTTAATCCCAAGGCCAAGGTTGGTGTCAAGCTCGTCTCCTGTATGGGCGTGGGGACCATTGCGGCGGGTGTTGCCAAGGGGCATGCGGATTATGTATTGATTAGCGGGCACGATGGTGGCACGGGTGCGTCACCATTGCAGTCGATCAAACATGCAGGTATGTCGTGGGAACTCGGTCTTGCCGAGACACAGCAGGTACTCGTGCGCAACGGACTACGTAAGAGAGTCAAAGTCCGTGTCGATGGTGGCTTGAAGACTGGGCGTGATGTGGTTATCGGTGCCATGCTTGGTGCAGAGGAGTTTGGTTTTGGCACAGCCGCACTGGTCTCACTCGGTTGTGATATGGCGCGTCAGTGTCACCTCAATACCTGTCCAGCTGGCATTGCCACCCAACGGGAAGATCTCATTGCCAAGTTCACTGGCCGCCCACAGTACCTCATCAACTACCTGACACTGGTGGCGGAAGAAGTTCGTCAGTTCATGGCGCAACTGGGTATCGCACGCTTCGACGACCTGATAGGCCGTGCTGATCTGCTCCAGGCGGCCAGTGGTACAGAAATTGATCTGGCTGCATTGCTTGCCCCCATGCCCTATATATCCTCGCCACAGGGACAGACGCCATTGCCACAGTCAGCCGTTGCGCAACAATTGTTGACTGAGGTGGAACAGGCTTTAGTGGGTGAGAGAAGTGTGCTGACGCAGCATACTATTCACAACTACGATCGTTCGGTTGGGGTAAGCTTGGCGGGTGAGATTGCTCGTCGTTATGGCAATAAGGGCTTGCCTGGTGTTAGCGTCACCTGTACCTTTCAGGGTTCTGCGGGACAGAGCTTTGGCGCTTTCACGGTTCCTGGTATGCGGCTCATTCTTCATGGTGAGGCGAACGATTATGTCGGGAAAGGTATGGCGGGAGGACAGATCATTGTCACGCCTCCGACCGATGCCGCGTTTGCTTCGCAGGATAACACTATCCTGGGCAATACCGTCCTGTACGGTGCAACTGGTGGTCAGCTCTTTGCTGCTGGTCGGGCGGGTGAGCGCTTTGCTGTGCGTAACAGTGGTGCGCTGGCGGTAGTGGAGGGTGTTGGCGATCATGGCTGTGAGTATATGACTGCTGGTATGGTGGTGGTGCTTGGTGAGACAGGAGAGAACTTCGCCGCTGGTATGTCTTCTGGTGTTGCTTACGTCCTGGATACGACAGAGCACTTCGCTGAGCGCTGTAACATTGATCAGGTCGAGTTACTGCGTATTGGGGATGCGCGTGAGAGTATTGCCTTGCGTACAGTCGTTGAGTGGCATGCGCGCAGAACGCGTAGTAAACACGCGATACAGATTCTTGAGGATTGGGATAACCTCCAGAACCAGTTCTGGCGTGTCTTGCCGTGTGGTACTACAACGTCCGCTTGCGATTTCGTTGATGCGGGCGAGTTCGATGGTCGAGTGGTGAGCGCTTCTCATTAGCATACAGCTACTTCTGATAGTGCGCTCATAGAGGAAAGCCGCTTGCAGAGTGACCGGTGGTCACTTTGCAAACGGCTTTGCTCTTGTTAGAAAGATTTAAATTATGCAAAGCTTTATGCAGGAGAAACTTTCAAAAAGAGAACAGGAGTACAGATCTATAGCGCAGGATCGTCCATTACAGCCTCTGCTAGTGCATTGACCAGCTTCACCGTCTCAACGCTCACGGTTATAACTCTTCCGACCAGATGAACAATATATTGCTCATCGTCCACACGATTAGGATCACTTTCAATACCGCTTCTCTTATCGGTTGTCACCTGATACTGATCAATGACCCATTCAAGGGCACTACGACCGCCCAGACGGTACTGGAAACATTCTGGCGGCACCCCTACCAACGTCAGGCACTCATTGACCACCACCGCCGTTTTATCCGGTGTGAGCTTCATCTTTGTTATGCGCCAATCAAACGGTACCTGCTTGTTTTCCTGTAAAGCAAGCCGATACTCGTCTTTCTGCTCATAGTTCACATGCAAATCCATCAACTGCTTGCCGATACGCACACAGGTCATAAATGCCTCGTACCTTTGTAGGGGCGGAATACGCGGCAGAGAGTGCTTCAGGTTCTCTGCATAGCGCTCTCTATACTGCGGACGGTGCAGTATGGCATAGACATAGTGGAAGATATCCCATTTGGTAACCTCTATCCCGTACTTAGCTTGAAATTGCTTGAGTACCCAGTCGGTGATATTTTCGCGGCGATTGCTGCCATCTTCGGCGTAGGTGTAGTAGGGGAAGCACTGAGCTTTTTCAAAGGCGAGATCCAAAGTTGCAATGACGTTAGTAGCGAGACAGCCAAAGCCTTTCCTATCACCCAAACCAGGAACGCAAATCACGACATTTTCTTGCTCACTGGCAGGTGTTGGAAAAAATACATACTGCTGGTAACGGCGTTGGTTGAGCAAGTGATCAAAGTAGAGGAATTGCTTGCAAAATGGACGATAGAGGGCCACACGGATCTTGCTGCTTTCAAATTTTAGCATCTGCTGTTTAGAGAGTGCTTCTTTAAGCCGATCGGTCCATTTTAGGAAGGAAGTCGTATTGTTTACGAAATTATCAATGTACGTGAGCATGCTTTCTTTTGGGAGCAAGTGGAGATCGTGGTTAATGACCTCTTGTGACCAACGGAATACTTCGCTGTTATAGTTAGTGATAAAACGTTGCAACTTCTCTTTTAACAGTGCTCTACTGAAATCATAGACCCACTCATCCCGACTTGTCACCACGCCAAGCGAGTACGTTTTAAAAATAGTTTGTGCCTGCAATGCCTGGGTTGATTTGGCCTCTTTGGTGCCCATTGGCAGAAAGGTGTGAGAGTCGAACTCTGGATTAATCCGCTCGGTAATCCAAAAATATCTTTTATCTGGATGTAGCTCTTGCCAATCAATATGTGAGATGTCGCCTTTTTCAGAGAGAAATGCGAGCTTATCTAACTTGCTCCAAAATTCTGGCACACGAAAATACTTGAGGCTTCTTAGAGGATTTTGTGAATTTCTCACGGCAATGGTAATGCCAACTCCTACTTGTATACCAAAAACATTATGCGTCGTTCCTGATAGTTGCGGATTTTTGCGCACATTGCCATGGAGATCAAGATGATAGATGTGCGTAAAATCCTGTAAAAGATGCTTACGCATACCATCGAAGGCAATCTGATCAATGAATGAGTTGTTTGTAATCAGGCAGACAATGCCATCCCGGCCCTGTAAGCGGTCGGTTGCCCAGCGAAAGAACTTCACGTAGGCATCATAAAGCTTGTTGGTGAGTGTTGCTTGTGAATCTCTGCCATAGGTCATTTTGATACGCTCATCAACCTTGGGATATGGGCGGTTCTTGTTATTCTCGTTCTCACTTTTTTGCCCCAGGTTGTAAGGGGGATTGCCAATGACAACCGTAATCTGAGCCTCTTTTTCGCGCTTTACGCGTTCAGTATTCTCTTGCGCGAACAGAGACATTTGCAGACCTTCTGCTAATGCTAACGTATCAGCGAAGCAGATCCCCGCGAATGGCTCATACTCTTTCATGAGTGTGTAGTATTCGTGTTCGATATTGAGCGAGGCAATATAATAGGGGAGTAGGGTAATTTCGTTGCAGAAGAGATCATGTTGGTACTTGTATTTTAGCCGATGCCGTGGAATACGATGGACAAGGTTGACAATAAAACTTCCCGTACCAGTTGCAGGGTCCAGTATCTGCACGCCCGGTTCCGCAAGAGAGGTATGAAACTCTCTTTGTAATGCCTCATCTATACTGGCACACATGAAATCGACAATTTCTTGAGGGGTATAGACTATACCATGGGTATCAGCTTGTTTCACTGAGAAGCCCTGAAAGAAGCGCTCGTAGACAATGTTGAGGAAATGTTGTCTCTCAGACCAACTCTCTATCCCCTTAGCTGCACCCTCGATCGCCACATAGAAACGGTCAAGAGACTTCAGGAACTCGTGGCGATTAAATGACCGAATCGCAAGGGCCTGGATCACTTTTTCAATTTCGACAGCAATGACATTGCGATCTACAAAGTCATGGTTATTAAACACTGTACGGAAGAGACGTTCAGTCAAAAGGTGTTGTACGAGCATCTCGTCAATAGTTTCCGTACTGATGGTAGGGTCAAGCGAAGTGCAGCACAGTGTAGTAAAGTTGTCGAAGGCGGCAGTGAAGCGTTTATTGAGCTTATGTTCTTGGGCAATGATGTTGAGGAGTGACTGAGCTAGTTCTGGAATACGCTCTTTAAATTCGCGTACGGCAGCTTCAAAGTTCTCGATGTCAGGCTCAGTGTAGGTGAAGAACTGTCTGAGTAAGTCAGTGATATCATTAGGCTTGCTCAGGTCGTATTCGACAGGGAACGGCTTCTTGTTTTGGTAGAGTACCGCTTTCTTTGTGTTCTCAAAAATGGTGTTGATCAGTGGATAGCCATCTGCTTTTTTCTTAGCAAGACGCAAATCAAAGCTATCGCGTAGCACACCATCGGGGCGAATGCCACCTTCTATCTTCTGCTCCGGGATCAAGGTCCATTTCACGAGGCGGGCGGTCTCGGCTAGTAGGTTTTGAAAGGCACTTCTAACAGCTAGTTCGTAGTCGGCTTTGCCTTGATACCCGTGCAGTTCTCTGTAGTAGCGATCTATCATTTTCCTGAGCGTGATCGTGTTGAGAGCTGCGAATGAGCTAGCTGTATGTGCTGTGTCTGGTGTGCTAATCCTTGTGCTACTTTCTCGGCTACTTATACCTTCATCATGTCGTTGTCTCTTCGAGACATTCGTTTGTCGTGGTCTATTACTGTTTGGATGACTCTTCAGCTCAGAGATCATTTCACGAATAGCTCTGGTGATCTCAGCAAATGCTACGTCCTGGTTAGGCCAAGTAGTGACCGCTCTTTCATCAGATGGCAATGCTTGCAAGTCTCCCTGGATGGCCGTTTTCCAATCACATGGGCGCAGAAGAATGGGGACAACACAAGCTGTTCCCTCTCTGTATCGTTTGATGGCTGTCTGTAGTTCGGTACTGTAGCAATAGTCGGAGGCGATGAAGTCAGGGCTGATGAGCAGCAGGATGATGTGAGCTGATTGCAGGTGGTGATCTATTTCCTGTTGAAAGATGCCACCCGCACTGATCTTTTTGTGGTGCCAATCGTCAATCAGATGCTCTCGCTTTAAGAGCGCTAGATGTTTATCAAGTTCCTGACGCAGGGTTTCATCTTCTGGTGCATAGGAGTAGAACAATTTGAGAGCTTGCTTCATCGTGACGGGCGCTCCTTGCTCAGGCTCAAAAGCTGACTACAATCCCGATATTACAATGATGTAAAATAAAGAGTGTTAAACTTGTTCATCTTGCCACAATGCTGGTGGAGTTGGGATATATTCAATCAAATCAGCGGGCGTGACACGTAAAGCCCAAGCAAGCTTATCTAGTGTCATCAAGCCGATCTCTGCTTGTGGGTTAGTAAAAAGCTTTTTGATTGTCTTGTAGTCAACGTCTGCAATTCTAGCTAGACGTGTTCTACTAATCTTCTTCTCTTCTGCAATTTCTTTCACGCGTAAGCGTATCATTCACCTCGTCCTTAACACCTGATTTTGTTAGTTTAGCAAACTCAGGAGCTTAACAGAACTGGCATTTGGTGTTGCCATAATAGTTGTACCTATATGGTACCTACCACTAAAACCAGTACTTGGTGATATCGTTTTTGACAGGAGATGAGTGAATCCTGGCATTTTCTGTTATGTCTTATTATGGGAGAGCTTTATGCTAGCTCTGAGGCGGCTTTATGCCTATTTGTACTCTGCAATTGACTAGTATCTTTGAGTTTGTTCATTTTAGTCTTGTTTTGCTTTTAGGCAACATAAAAGCACCTAGATCTCTTTTATTTCTAGGTGCTCTTTTACCTTGTTTTGCATCTTTTAGTGTTTTAATACTAATATCTTGATGCTCTCCTTTTCTTTTCTGGTGGTATTGGTATGGTTTCTTGCATCTCTAACGTTTCAAGAAATGATCTGATTGGTCTTGTTGCTTCTTTAAAGTCTTCTAGTAGATAGGCATTTTTCTTGCCTTCTATTTTCTTAAAGCCTAGATGTTTTACTAGTTTTTCTCCCTCGTTTGTTGCTGCTATTGCATACCATTTCTTTATATCGTGCTGCTTGTCTAAAGAGAATGCCCATCTTATTGCAT
>VBJK01000526.1:0-2103 GCA_005879655.1 Chloroflexota bacterium
ACCTGAAGACATGGCCAAAGTCGCTGAGTTTGCCCACGAGCACGGTTTGGCCGTAGTGGACCAGAATCCGGCTGCCCGGACAATCAAACTTTCCGGCACTGTCAAGGCGCTCCAGAAAGCATTTGGCGTTGATTTGAAAATCTATGAGGATAAAAGCGGCAGCCGATCCTATCGTGGCCGTACGGGTGAAATCCACCTTCCTGACGAGCTGGAAGGCGTGGTTGAAAGCGTCCACGGACTAGATAATCGTGATCAGGCGAAGCCCCATTTCCGCATGGCTGCTCATGGCGTCCAACCAAAACTGGCGTCCCAGGCAGCAGCGCAACCCAGGACCGCAACAGCCATGCCGTTTAATCCCGGCCAAGTAGCAGCGGCCTACAATTTCCCCTCTGGGGCTACAGGCAAGGGACAGACCATCGCCTTGATTGAGCTTGGGGGTGGTTATCCAACGGCGGACTTAAAGAAATATTTCAAGCAGCAGAAGGCGAATCCAAAAGTGTCAGCCGTATCCGTCTATGGAGCCACCAATCAGCCCACTGGCGATCCTAACGGTCCGGATGGCGAAGTTGAATTGGACATCATGGTGGCAGGAGGTATTGCCTCGAATGCTCATATTGTGGTGTATTTCGCCCACAATACTGATAAGGGGTTCCTAGACGCGATCACCGCTGCGATTCATGACAAGAAAAACCATCCTTCAATTATCTCCATAAGCTGGGGCGGGCCGGAAGCCAGTTGGACCCAGCAGTCGATGGACGCATTCAACGAAGTTTTCAAAGATGCGGCCATGCTCGGCGTGACTGTGCTGGCAGCGTCTGGGGATAACGGATCGAGCGATGGCGTGAATGACGGCGCTAACCACGTGGATTTCCCTGCTTCCAGCCCATTCGTGCTGGCCTGTGGAGGAACCCGCCTCATCGCGAATGGCAGCACCATCACGCAGGAGACCACTTGGGGTGGCATTCCTCAGGATGGCGCAAGCGGTGGGGGCGTAAGCCAACACTTTGCCACGCCTGCTTACCAGAATGGCATCCTGCCCACGACTTTCCACGGGCGTGGAGTGCCTGATGTGGCCGGCGATGCCGACCCGCAAACCGGCTATAAGGTTTTGGTGGATGGAGTTCCCAGCGTGATTGGAGGCACCAGTGCAGTAGCGCCGCTTTATGCGGCATTGGTGGCTCAGATCAATGAAAGCGCAGGGACAAAATGCGGATTCCTGAATCCGTTCCTCTATAGCACGTCTGGCATATGCAATGACATTGTCCAGGGTACAAATGGCGCCTTCAATGCAGCCGCGGGATGGGATCCGACCACCGGTCTTGGCTCCATTCAAGGTTCAACCCTGCTGGGCAAGCTGACGACGAAAGCAAAGGCCAAAGGAGCCGGCACAGCAGCTAGTGGGACCAAAGAAGTTGCCTAATCGGAAATGAACCGGGCCCGGTTCTTCCGGGTCCGGTTTTAATTTGTCTCCAACCCTGTCCATCCGGGACGAAGCGCACATTCTCTTTGTGACTGCTATAACTTTTGAGCGGCTTGCAGATTCACGACCTGCTGAGCGCGGTGAAAAATGATCAGCAACAATAAGACTTTTGCACCGACGAGATGAGTACAATCATCTGATCAACGATTATTCCAAGGAGGTACCATGGCTGCACAGCCGCAGACATTCCAGCAAGAGAGCAGAAACATCAGCCAGGCGATTCTGCCGGAGTTCGACCAGGAAATGGCCAACACGCGCAAATCGCTGGAGCGCGTTCCGGAAGATAAGCTCAGCTTTAAACCGCATACAAAATCCATGGCGCTGGGTGCGCTGGCAACCCATGTGGCAACAATCAATCAGTGGGCCGAAGCGATTTTTGGCCAGGAAAGCTTTGATGTGAGCACAGTGCCGCCCAATCCGGAGTTGAAATCACGGGGTGAACTGCTGGCTGCTTTTGACAAGAGCACAAGTACAGCGCGCAAGGCAATCGCAGATTCCACCGATGACCACTTCATGAAGCCCTGGACGCTAAAAGCCGGTGACAACACCATTTTTACGCTGCCTCGGGTGGCGGTGGTGCGCAGCTTTTTGCTGAACCACGGCATTCATCATCGCGCGCAGCT
>VBJK01000526.1:2125-3078 GCA_005879655.1 Chloroflexota bacterium
TAACTTCGGCGGACGTTGTTCGATGTCCTGCAAGCCGCTGAAAAGAAATGTCCCGCAAAAACTACAGGCCTCGGTTTTAGCCGAGGCCTGTTTAAGAGCCCTAATCTAGCCGGGTGCTTTCCCCCGAAACCACCAGCCAGATTCTTGATGCACAGTGATCATCGCAGGGAGGGGAAAAAGCAACAAGAGTACCGAGGTAACAAGCGGGAAGGCTTAGATCGGCGTAGTTCCACGGGTGTCTGTGGCTGCGAAAACGCGGCACTGCGTAGTGCCTGGCTCAGGAAAAAGCCTTAACTTCTGCTGCTCTACTGCGATACACTCTTCTTGCGCCTATGACTGCCATCCTTTAATTCGGTTCTTTCTGTAGTAACTCCTCAAAATCAGGTTCCTTGACGTGTGTCTGCGCCTCTTGGTGCGGAAACGCGCCTGGTTTCCGCAACCGAATTGGAGTTGACCGAATGCTGCAACAAGCAGGATGGGATGAAGTTTGGGAAGAGAAGTTTTCTGGCTTTGCCGGGAAGGACCTACGTCCGGCGCGGGTTTTAGCGCAACACAGGCACAGCTATTCACTATGGACGGCGTCCGGAGAAGCCGACGCCGAGGTCGCAGGCGCGCTGCTGTACCGCGCCGAAGTGGGCGGCCTGCCGGTGGTGGGCGACTGGGTCGCTGTTCGGCAATATGCGACCGGTGACATTGCCGTTATCACGGACGTGTTGCCGCGAAGAACGAAGTTCTCCCGCAAGGCCAGCGGCTCAATTGGCGAAGAGCAGGTCATCGCCGCGAATGTGGACTTGTTGTTCATAGTTTGCGGGCTGGACCACGACTATAACTTGCGCCGATTGGAGCGCTATCTGGTTGCGGCTGGTCAGAGCGGTGCCAAGCCGGTCATCGTGCTCAACAAAGCCGATCTTTGTAACGCTGATCTGGAGACGCGCATCGCGGAAGTGGAGGCC
>VBJK01000527.1 GCA_005879655.1 Chloroflexota bacterium
GAGGTCATTCTTGCATTCAGAAGACGGGTGAAATCCGCTGCCCGTGGAGGCGACTTCGCTGGCGACATGGACAATCTGACCCAGGCAAAGGAGCTCCTGCTCAAAGCTTTGGCTCGCGTGCGAGAAGAAGCTGAGATGGCAGAGACTCGGCGGCGAGCTAAAGAGGCGGAGCAAGCACCGAAACGGAAGAAGCAGCCGCCAAAGTCGGTACCACCACTCTGTTTAGGAGCGGCGAAATCGAACCCCTACGAGGCCATACGCGCCTACGAGCGGAAATTGGCTCGTGAGCGAGAAGAAGCACGACGGCTTTCTGAAAAGGCACGCTTACACAAAGCGGGAAGGACCGAAAAAACCGTGAAGACGAGACACGATGACCAGAGGCCAGCGCCACAGGTAAGCGACGATCTGATACAAGGCGCACTCTCTCTGCTTGAAAGTCGGAGGCTTGAACTAGAGCAGATCCAACAGCGGGAGCAGGGAATGTCTCAAGAGCTGGGTCGTATGCAGGCGAGACGTACTGAGCTAGAGCAAGCTGTGGAAGCGGCATGTGTTTTAGCGAAGGAGATGCTTGCTATTCTTGAAGCCGTAGCGCAATAGTCTGTCGGTTGGTTTCTGCCAGTCTCGATCGTGGGGCTGGCAGATGCGAGTCGAGAGGCTCACCCGCTCCGCGTGGCGGTATCACGTGGACAGTCTAAACAATCGCACAGACGTGCGGAAGGGAACCCTACCAATGGCAGTAGATACTTTAAAAATTGAAGAGAGATCTGTAGAAGTAGCAGAAAAGCAAGTCGAGAGAGACCTGGTGGTCATCTGGTACCACGAGAGGGACGTTGATCTGATGAAAGCCCTCGATCCGCATCTCCAGTTGGCCATGTTGCGCCTGGGATTCGGCTGGCACTACTTTGGCTATCCCCAGACGAAGCTTTTGGCTCCGACACCGCTCTCCGAGGCGGACAAGAAATATGCCTACAGAGTGCAGGAATATGAAGAGAAAAAGGCGGAGTATGAGGCAGCACAAAAAGAACAGCAAAGTAAGTATGACCGTACGGTTCGTTTTCTTCAGCAACGCTGTACATTGTTTGTGCCATGCATTTCCAACGCCTGCATGTTACAGATGTGGAAGGACACTGAGCGCGATTCGCGTTTAAGCGAGGTCTTTGCCGAAGTGGCATTTCAGATCATGCCCATAGTCCTGCGTCCAACGAATACCGGTGAGGCAAACCCATCGGAACCGCTCGGCGCACATGATGGCTACCAGCTTGAACTTGCTTGCCAGAAAATTGCTGCTACGATGGAGAGCATGCTTCGTGCAAATCCTCACTACAAGCCGGTGCAGAAACAAGCGCCCCTAGCGACACTGTTTCTGCCAGAACCTGCACCCCAGGTTGTGGCACCGACGGCTCCTAAAAAGCGTCGGTGGTCTCTCTTCCATTGATCTATCGTCTGGCTTCAGCCGGTCTGGGGAATCTCGGGCCGGTTGATGCGAGCCGATGGCGGCTTACTTAAGTAGAGGAAGGGGCAATCGTGACAACCTTTTTGTGTCACGATTGGGGAATTGGGGAGTCGTTGATAGAGGCACAAGCCGAAATGCATACACACGCTTTTCGACTTCAGAAGCGAGGATCAGTCACACGTAGATCGGCCTTGTACATCGAGACCTGTAGCTCTGTAGGGATACAAGAAATTCATGAAGTTACGGAAGCTCAAGAAGATTTTGCGGCAGAGAGGATATCGTTCCCGTCCTGGGCGAGGGAGTCATGAGGTTTGGACACATCCAAGAGCACCGCACAAGCCGATTGTCCTGTGTGGATCTGAAGGCTCCGATGCGCAGCCCTATCTCGTTGCGCAGGTGTTCAAAGACAAGAGGATCTCTCATCCAAGACACAACGGAAAGAGGCAGCTCCACCGGCGCACAAGCCCTGGAAAGCACTAGCGGCGGCAGAGCCAGTCACAAGAATGCATCTCATGGCTATGCGACATTATCGCATGAATCCAGCCATGAGGATAGCAGAACAGAAGTGGAGACAAGAGCACGAGATGCTGAATTTAGCAGGAATGACCCAGGGAGATGCACAACACACCTTGCAAGTGTATCAGTGGATCACCGAGCACCTCCCAGAAATTACCGCACGGGCCTCGAATGCCGAGCGAGCTGGAGTGTCCGCACATGACATGCAGCCGACCTTCCATGAGACCTATACCGAACTGGAATGCACACGGTTCCTACCGGTCACGATCGCGCTGTTTACCGATGAGGACACGCTGGCCATGCGTAAGAGCACTGAGCCCAATGTGTTGCTCTACCGGCCTGATAACCGACACGATCCTGTCATCGCCGATTACTTCCATACGTTGGAATTGAGCGAAGTCACGGAGCGGTTTGGCATTGATGGTGATTGCCAGACGTGGCGGGTCAAGGGAGGGCAACAATAACCCATGTACCTTCACACATTCAATTTTCAAACGACAGAGCAGGCGCAAGAGGCGTCTGGGCTCCAGATCACCTGCACCAACATGACCGTTGGAGACAGGTATGGCACACCAACGATCTCGTTCCAGACCAACTACATCCTGGGACCGGTCACACTGATCGTGCTCAAACAGGAGACACAGGCGATCAAGCTTGCAGCAAACGAACCGCTCGCGGGAGCACCATCCCCACACTATTCGGTCTCTTTGGGACAAACACTTCTCACGATAGTCGCAGGTGCGTTCTTCCTTGGCCTCGCGTGGCTTGAGGCGGCTGGCATGGCAAGGGTCATTGCAGCATGGGGAGCAACCGGATGGATCACCATTTGCAGCAACGATCTACTCCCGATTCTGCGAGCTCTCGCTCGGACAGGGAAGCCGATGGCAGCACAGGATGAGGAGGTGGTGCGATGATTGTCATTCGGTTTGCGCTGATCATTCGCGATGAGACCGACAAACAGTTGAGCGTGGTCGGTACCGATCGCGAACCAAAGACAGGGCATAACAGCATCCAACCGAAATTCCACCCCTTCCTTCTGTCTGCCTTCGGTTTGCATCCGACGGCTACATCTATTGATGTCGTTGCCTGGAAGCCTGGCATGCAGCTTGATCAAGCCCCGTTATTGCTGACAGCTAAAAGGACAGAGCAGCCGCGTATGCTCGGCTATAGCTTTCCAGGGGAGAAGGAGCCTGTCCATGTATAACCATACCCTGACCTTTCAGACAGAACAACAGGCAAAGAGGGCCGAGCGTGCACTCATGTATACCCACATTGATTGCTCCAATGTGCACGTGGGAGCCCAGGGACGGCTCTCATTTCAAACCACCCACAGACTGGAAGAGCTTCCACGGCTGAAGCTGAGGTCAGATCTCCAGGCAACGGGCAGCACTTTCAATGTCTGGGAAGCGTTGCCACCCTACGAAGCTGGGCTACGGGCTGCAGGGAGGCTGCAACAGGCACATGGGACTTCGTTCACCACGTTCGGCATGCCATTTGAATTCGATGAAACATTCCAGAGCGGGTGCCCCCACTGTGGATACCTTGAGGACGACGAAGAGGAGGAAACCACAAGCGACATCATAGGCGATATCCTGTTCTTCCTGGATCAGCTTGCCAGATTCCTAGTAGGGGCCGTGCTCTGCCTGGTCGCAACACTGCTACTCCTGTTCTTTGCTATCGTCGCCCGAATCGTCCTGTTCCTGCTGGAGCTTTGGGCCATCATTTCCTGTTCCCCCCTCATTGCCGCTGCCGCCTGGCTACGATGATGCGCTCATGGCTGCCCGGCGCTACAACCGCGCATATAGTCGCCACAGCCAGATCTATCGAGCCTTTGGGCCGATCCCGCACCATGCCTATCCTTCCAGATCCGGGGCAACGCCTATTGTTGTCCCGGATGAGCCAACGACGGAGACGCATGGCGGAAAGCTGATGCTCACAGCCGCCCTGGTGATCATCGTGATCGTTATCGCAGGCTTCGGTCTCGCCAATCTGGTCGCCCCAAAGCCAACACCGCAGCTCCCGCCGAATACCTCGTACTCGGTCATCGGGGGGCCATCAGTCACAGCCGATTTCATCAATCAGGTGCTTGGTCATTATGGTTCACCAGCGGCTGGCCAGGGACAGGCACTCTACGATCTGGGTGTGGAGTATGGCGTCGATCCCGTCTTTGCCCTCGCCTTCTTTATGCACGAAAGCAGTTTCGGCAAAGCAGGCATGGCAACCGTCACGCTGGGCCTGGGCAATGAACGGTGCCTCTCGGATCGCCCTTGTGTGAATACGCAGGGTGGCCAGTGCCAGACGGGGCAGAGTTGCTATGCTCAGTTCTTTTCCTGGCAAGACGGGTTTGAGCACTGGTATATGCTCATCACCGGGCCAGTCTATAAAGGCGCGGGGCTCACGACAGTAGCGACTATCATTCCGCGCTACGCGCCAAACGCGGATCATAACAATGAGGCGGGCTATATTGCCTCAGTCGAGAACGCGGTGGCCACCTGGCGGAAAGGTGAGGTGGTGGTATGAAGAAGCGGAAGATTCCATCAATTGAACAGGCACGAAGAGGCGGACGTAAACGCGCCGAAGCCTTTACATCCGAATCTCAATCAGAACTGGGCCGCCGTCGAGCACAGCAACTTTCATTCCTCTTGCACAATCGGCGCATTGCCCCCGATGGATTTAGTGCCCAATCAGCGTACATGCGTGGACCTTCTGGTTTACGTTTGCTCCATCCTGAGCATGTGCAGTTTCTGCTACCTGAACAGTTGCGCGGCCCAGGGGGTGCACTGCTCACCTATGAGCAACAACGCATCTTCTTTGGCCTCTACGTCTGGAAAGCCATCTGGGACAGCCTTGCACCACAACCCCAGATGCCAACCGATCAGGAGTTCCTGGCCTATGCGGCAAAGATTCAGAATGGCTTGCATCATGGCCTGGATCTGGAGAATCCACTCCACGTTATCTATGCAGCACCGAACGACTGGTGCGACGAAACCGGGGAGCCGTGGGCCCCCCGGAAGCAGCGCCGACTGTTTCGGCAGGCGTTGGCTACCGCACGAGCTTACGCAGAAGCATTGGTTATCGAGTGGCAGCAGCAGGCGTTGGCCGAGCGCATGGAACAACCCCGTCAGCCTGGGCAACGTCGCCCACAATCAACGTCGATGGGACCAACATTTGGGCGTCGGGGTGAGCCGTCACCATCGTTCCAATATGGCAGGCCAGATCTGCCTTCTTACCATCCCTATAATCTGATCCCCCAACGCCCTTACGGCGTGCCAACTACCAATAATGATC
>VBJK01000461.1:0-1422 GCA_005879655.1 Chloroflexota bacterium
ACAGGTAGCCAAAGGTGTACAGGGTTGCTTGTTTCATAAGATGACTCCTTTCGTCCAGGTCTAAAATGTCGCCGAGCGCTTCTTTCATCGCGGGTGTAAGTTCGTCTGGAAACAGCGCTTTGAGAAATGCCTCGTGCTCTTCTTCGGTTTCGATATCCGCCACTTCACGGATTTCTGCTTGCTCCTCTGGTGAGAGGCTCCAATAGTCTTTTAAGTTGATCTCATCAGGTGTCATGGATGTGTGCCCTTCTTACCAATACTTGCCAGTCACAATATCAGTGGCATCAACTGGTGAGAGCGTGCCGTCTTCAACCAGTTCATTGACCTCTGCAATGAGTGTCTCATCCTCATGACAGGGGCACGTGCCATCGTCACAGAAGGGGTAGTCCTCGCTGTGCGTCAGCTCATCTTCAACAGGGATATCAATTGGCTCGTTGTTCATTCGCTTCGTACTCCTTTCAGGCTCAAGAGGCCATCTGCTCATCAGCCTCACGCTGTTGCGTCTCGATATCAATGTCGCTCTCATGGTTGGCAATATCCTCTTCAACCGTTGCCAAGTGATCAAGGGTGACATCACAGAGCGCCAGGGTAGGATCGGCAAACAAGAGCCGGATGTAGTCGAGGAACCCGGCACTACTGCTACACAGTCCCAGGCGCTTAGCACGAGGATAGAGCGCGTTGAGACGCTTACGTACGGACATGTTAAGGCTGACGCTGACCGCTGTTACGACGGGCGCTGGTTCACCTGCTAGCCACTGGCCGATCGTGATTGCAAGACGCTGATCGGGCTTGGCAATGACTTGTCCAGAGAGCGCCCCGCAGCGAGACTTCTGCACGATGAGGGTATGGTCTATGTCCATCTCGGCGTAGATGTCGAACTCGTACTCAACATCAGCACGCTGAACGGGAGCCATGCCGACCTTGCGCGGAACGGATTTGCCGTTCTGGGTCTCCACCACATATTCCGTCTTGGTGCGTAGTGTCACGATCACATGCAGGGGAGAGGCAAGGATGGTATCAATGAGCTTGTTTTGCAGTGGTGTGACATCGCCCCAGGCGTTAAAGGAGTTGTTCTTGTAGTTGCGTCGGGCCAACGTGTCCACTAACTCTAGTGCGCCGCCAGTACCATTCCAGGCATGAGAAAGACTATCAATGATGAGCACGCTGTAACCGGCGGCTTCAGCCTCATGGATCGCGCTGCTGTAGTGGCGCGGATCAAAGTTGGACAACTCAAGAGTGTCAAAGGTGAACTGATCGGCATACTTGCAGGCGCTACCATGCTCAGTGTCAATGAGGGCGATCGGACCGCCAAATGCGGTTGCCAGGGTAAGCCCCGTCCACGTTTTGCCCACTCCGGCAATGCCAGCAAGCGCCATACGCAATTTCGCTTCGTGTTTGATCGCACGCTTAAAACTCATGGAG
>VBJK01000461.1:1439-7723 GCA_005879655.1 Chloroflexota bacterium
AATCCGTGCAATAAGTGGGCGCGAGACCCGATACATGCGGGCAATGGCCGCCTGTGTCATGGTTCCCTGCTCGATCAAAGCCTCAATTTCACTAAGTTGCTCTGATGTAAGCTTTTGCTTACTCTTGCTAATCTTTCTCCTTTGCTCTACAGTACATTTAAAACTCATGGAGCGCCTCCTGTGCTGGGATGTAGTGTAAGTAGCTGATGAGATCAGCAAGACTGCCAAAGCCGGTCACGATGCCAAGGTTGGCTGTATCGCGCACAGAGAGCAACGGGCGCGAAGGGCTTTGCACGACACCTAAGATCTCAAGATGGGGTGCGTAGTTGTTGATGTAGGAACGAACGGCTGCTAGCTCGCATGCTGGTTGTGCAAGGTCAGCCAAGTCTTCGGCAAGCTGCTCATCGAAAGAAAGGCGCAACGCTTGCAGGCAGACAAGCACACGTGGTGGTAGCACCATGCAGGTCTCACAGAGGAAGTGGAGAGATGGTTCTTGCAAGCAGGCACCCTCATCAAGCAGGGCTGTCCAGCGTGGGAACTGGTGCGGCTTGCAGATGGGACGAGAGCAGCACGCGCAAGACTCGTCGGTCTGGGTATTGCAGAAGGTGAGATGACCGTCAGTCACCACGGGGTGCAGGCAGTGATCAGGGCTATCGGGATCGTGCCGTCCTGATTGCAGCAGCGGGAGTAAGAGCAGCGTGTCAGGCGGTGTTGGCTCTGCTAATAGGTCGCGTAGATGACGATGGTTATTCATAGCTGGTCTCCTTTGCAGATGGCGCAAACTGTTGCATGTGATCAGCAACTAGGCGTGCATGTTCAAGGTACTGTTCTTCGCTGTAAAAGGTGGAGAGGCGTGGTAGTGTGAAGTTGAGCTTGCGGCAGTGCACAGAGCATACGGCATACGCCCATTCAAGCCGCCGTCTGCGTTTTGGAGAGCTACGCTTGCGCTCAAGTGGCACAAGCTCTTCGATCGTGTCAATGGCAAGCTGTAGACGCGCAAGAGAGTACTGTTGGACTTTGGATACTGTGCTGGTGTTGGTCATAATTTCCTTTGGTTGTCAAACAGATGTTCTCAATTGACTTTCTCGTTGGTTTGCGCTACGATGACAATGCGTCGTTAAGCAAGCGGCAAAGCGGGGCAAGGTTGTTTTGTCGCTCACCTTGCTCCACATCACTACACATCTTCTCTACAGGATCAACCACACGCACCTGAGAGAGTGCTTCAATGTCTACCAGCTTGTAAACAGGACGCCGCCTGCCTGGAAGGAAGTACGCCTGTAGTTGTGGCAGGATGTTGTTGTGACAGGTGCCATGGGAAATGTTGAAGCGCTTGGTAATTTCTGTAGCGCTCATGTACTGAACGCCGTTATACGAGATCAATGGGTCTCGTTCCTTTCTGCACACGTGGTGCACGATGAGCCGTCTATCGGCTCACAACGACTGGTCTTGCTGCTGCTTAATCCAGTCAAGCAGTGGGGGAGAGGAGAGATGAAGATGAGCAAGAGCCTCAAATTCCTCTGGATGCTCACGCTCATTCACCATGATGGGGGAGCTTGCATGAATGACAAACTGATGTTTGCCTACGGCATCATAACAGGGGACGAAAGTGATCACGAGACCAGTGTGTGAAATGAGCTTTTCCTTGAGACGATAAAATGGACCTTGTAACATCGGGGGAACCTTTCTCTATGAAGAATGCATCCGTGCGTTTCCTTTGAGCCGTCCATCAGCTCGCCTCTGTTGACCGATCGTTCGTTCAACAAGGGCGGGATGACAACACGAGCTTCCTCCCTTGCCACGTGAAAAATAAAAGAAGTTCAGCGAGGTCCGACTTGAACGTCCTTGTGGGCCTTTCACCCGCGCCTGTTGCGCTTGCCGTCGCGCTGTCACGTTCGGATTGCTTCGACCAGCTAGCATCCACTACTGGCATCCGCCCGCTTCGTCGCCGTGTCTTGTTACTCGATAAGGTTTCCTTTCGGCTACTTCCTGAAAATCACTTTCAGTAGCTTTTGTCAGTTTCGCCACAACTCACATTTCCTAAGAGAAGTATAAAACATGAAAAGCATATTGTCAAGCCAATTATATAGCTATTTTGTGAAGCTAGTAAAAATGAATAAAATTAATATGTTAATTGCCATAGTTAGGCTTGGCAAGCCTTAAAATTTGTTGTACAATTAGCTTTAATTAGATTCACCAAAGGGGGATTCCTTGGCACTACGAAAGAAAAGAGGGAGGAAGCCGATTATTGACGCGCCTCCTGGCTATGTGCGTTTTACTGAAGCGGTTGAATTGTTCGCGCCATTTGGCGAAAATGCATTTAACTATCGTGTTCGCATGGGAGATATTAAAGCTAAAGAAGATGAAAAGGGCAGAATGTACGAAGTCGGTAGTATTATACATGTGCGAGATATGCTTAAAGAAGAAGAGGAACAAGAGCGAGAAAGGAAGGAAAAACAGAAACAGACAGTACATATCGACTGGCTATACGCGTCAGACCTCCCTGCCGGTTTGAAATTGATCCAACAACTATATGGGCCAGACATCGATATAGCGGCTATAGCCGTGTACCAGAGCTGGCGAAAAAACAATAATCAGATCTCAATGGGGGCCTTTTCGCTGGACCGCAAAGAATGCTATGCCGCAATCCAGGTTATCCCATTACTAGAAGAAGTTATCATAGACATTCTGAGTGGCAAACGGCAGGAATCGAGTATACAACCCGATGAAATTAGAAGCTATGACGACCCAGGACCATACACTTTGTTGGTAACAAGTGCTACTGTGCTACCAGATCACCCCTTATTACTCTTTCAGTTGCTTCATCGCTATATGGGATTTTGGGTTGAGCAGTATCCCAAACGCTACATTAGGCGTGTCTACGCCAGAGCAGTGAGTGAGCAAGGCGTACAGCTCGTTCAGCACTTTTTTATGACACCACGTTTAGATTTGGCATATGATGCATATATGCTAGATATGGCTATTCCATCAGCATCTAAGGCAATTAGGCGGTTTAAGCGGAAGCTAGAGGAAAAGGCCCCATTACCTAGAGATCTGCAATGGCCTCCAGAACTATAAAAACATCGCACTAGGCTAAAGGCTACTTAAACAGTAGCCTTCAATTTTTATTTAATAAACTTGTCTAATTGGCTTGACAATATACTTTTCATGTTTTATACTTCTCTTAGGAAATGTGAGTTGTGGCGAAAATGACAAAAGCGTCAAAACATTAGAGGAAGAAGCAGTCATGAGCATCAGTGCAAAGCAAGAAGCGCGCAAAAAGTCACGCGTGTCAAAGAACCCAGCAGAACCGCGCCATGTCACACGTGCGGTAACGCACATAGGGTTAGAGGCAACCAACGTGGGCAAGCTTACAGCGCTTGAGCGACTCTCGCCAGTCTACATGGCGCTCTGTCAGCAATATGTGACGCTCTTTTGCACAGAGGAAACACCCAACAAATTGCGTGATCCGCTCTACGAGACAGAGCTATCAGAGCGTTGGCACAGAGTAACGATCATGCAAGCAGCAGGGATAGCGAGATCGTGGAGAAGCAACCGAACCAATGCATTGCGAGAGTACCAGCGTGAACAGGAGAGGTATGAGGAGAGGCTTGCAGAGTACATTGAGCAACAAGCGTGTGAAGAACTCAACCACGATGAAAAAGCGATGAAGGAGCCGAAAGAGCCAGTATGGAAAGAGTGGAACATGCCTGTGCTGCAACAGTGGTGTATCCAAGCGAATGTGAATGTGGCGAAGCTGGAAGCATCAGAAGACAGTAGCTTCGATTATTGGCTAAAGATCAGCACACTAGAGCGGGGCAAGCCGTTGCTTGTGCCGGTAAAGTTGAGCCAGTACCACCGTGAGGCACTGACAGACGCAAAGACGGGCAAAAGGAGAGAGATCAACAGCAGCGTGACACTCAACAAGCAGAATGGAGTGTGGTGGTTGATGCTTTCCTATGATGATGAGATTGCAGTCCAGGCCGAGCCAGATGCAGCGGTTGTCGGAATAGATGTAGGGATAGTCAACTTCATTACGACCAGCACAGGTAAGCAGTACGGGACGATGCACGGCAAGCTCAAAGCTAAGCACAAGCGGGATCGTGGCAAACGTCGCAGGAAGGCAAAGTTACGTGCTTGCTTAAAGAAAAAGGGAGTGAAGAAGCTTCCATCGACATCTAGCCGTACAGGACAGAGGCTCATTCGTCAGACCAAACAAGAGATAAACCGTGCAGTCAATGAGTGTTTCAGTGACCCAGACCATAAAAGCGTTCAATTCGCCTATGAACAGTTATCGGTGGCTACGATGAAGTTCAAGGCACGCTCGATGAACGCGTATTTGAGGGCGTCAAATCTAGCCCATATTCCACGGCAAATTAAGTGGAATGCAGAGAAACGAGGAGTGTTAGCTACTCCGGTCATGAGTGCGTACTCATCCCAAGAATGCAGTAAGTGTCATTACACGGATCGCGCAAATAGGCCAAACCAACAAACGTTTTGTTGCAAGGCTTGCGGATGTGAGGCACATGCTGATCACAATGCAGCGGTGAACCTGAGTCGCCGTGTAGGGGATAGAGCGTTACAGGCATGTCGTGATAGAAAAGCGATCAAGGCACTGCTACTCTCGCGTCATGAGCAGTGGCAGCAGCAACATGGCAAAGGGGAGAGTCAGCCCATAAAACGGAAGAGAAGAGGAAAGTCCTCGTCTTCCGTGTCGTCTACTTGATCCATGTCATGTGATAGGTTGCCCGTAGTGCAACCTCCCGCCTAGTCAGTTGTTTTGTAAACAGGCGTAGGTTAAGGCAAGAAGTAGAAACAAATTAGCTCATGCGATATTTGTCTCTGCTTTTTGCAACTATCTTATCCGCAAGCGGAATCTTTCGGACCAGATAAGCGGCAGAGAAGCAGAGCGGAACGCCAATAGCAGCTGCCAAACCGAACCGGAGCAACAGTTCAATGTGAAGAGAATACAGCGCCAGTGTAACAAAGATGACAATTGGGATATGGATCACATAGACCGTAAATGCCTGTTGGGATAAAAACTTTCCAAGTCTTCCTGGAGAGTCAATGAAGCGTCGGAAAAAGGTGATTAAAAAAAGGCATATTCCAACGCAGAAGCTTGAATCCCACAGGGCATACACGCCAGATTGCCAGGTACCACTCCCTAGAAATCCATCTAGCGTTCCCAACTGACCGCTAATAGCAGCTGGAAATAATATGAGCGTTCCTAACTGACCGTTAAGAGCAATTGGAAGTAAGATGAGTGTTCCAACGAGTGCTAACCAAAAACCTCGCTTCCCCATTGATTCTGGCCATGTTCTCAACCAGTTGTTGCGCGAGGCTACAATCCCGATAAGAAATAAACTGAGGTACTGCGGGACATAAGCTAGCGATGGGAAACCAAACACAATTTTACCCAACGGCCAAGCGATGCGAACAAGATAACTGGTGAGTGCCAATACCAGGATAAAGGCAAAAATCACACCAAAATGAGGCCAAGCAATGGGGTCTGCCACACGATTTGCCCACCTCTTTGCCACCATACGCCAAGCGACATAGCCACACTCGAAAATAAGGAGCATGATGGCGAACCACATTGATCCAATCCCAATAAACTGAATATATTGTTGCCATATAGGGAGTGTTGTCATTTTTATGAACGTTCCCGGCGTCTGGGTTAGAATAATAGCTGCGATGGGGTTCAGGATAAACATGTATATAAGTGTTGGAATACCAAGACGCAGGAGTCTATCTCTCAGGTAGAGCTTTGCTCCCTTGTGGTCAAAGGACTTAGGCGTAAAGTATCCCGAAATCAGGAAAAAAAGACCCATAAAGTAGCCTAGGCTGAGGAGTTGAAAGAGCACTAGCACAAGTAATGCTAGCGTGTCCACAGGCTTAGCCTGGAAGAAGGCAATATTGTCTGAATACATAACAGCAAAGTGCTCTACTACCACAAGGATAATCAATGCGGCCTTGAGGTTGTCAATGAAAACCAGCCGGGAATGGCTTGTCGCTTTTGCCGATGTCTGGATCATCATCTTATCAGCATCAGTTTGCTGTTCGGTTCTATCTGTCATAGTAAATCCTTTCTCCCGCATTAGTAACTACTCAGCAGGGGGTTCCAAGGGGCCTAGCAGGCCCCTTAGTGGGGTGCGGGGTGTCCCCGCTTTTCCTCCTCATCCCGCCGCCGAAGGCGGCGCGGGCGAAAAGAGACCTGAGTAGTTACTGGCATTAAGTGTCAAAAGATCCGACAAAAGGGATGAAAACTCTTTTGTCGGATCTCATCT
>VBJK01000462.1:0-11721 GCA_005879655.1 Chloroflexota bacterium
CTCACTGAAACAAGCCTTGGCATCGATCTCAAAGTTGATCGTGCGCCGCTGTCCCCTATAAGAGACAATTAACAGACAGATGCCCAGGATAGCCACGATGATGCCTGAACCAAGGAAGGGGGCAATGAGCTTCTCGCCATAAGCCTGTCGCTGTTGCCATTGTGGTGCTTGACTGATCAAACTGCCGGAGGCGAAACGTAAGTCAATCTCTAATGGTGAGCTAGAGCTGAGGTTATTTGCCAAAAATATGACTGTGTTCCGATCAGTACGGATCAGCGCGGCACTATGTTGTACCTGGGGCGAACCCACAGCTTTTGCTTTTTCTGGGTATGTCACAGTGATGGTTGATGAACGAATGAAGTACTCGTATTTTGTGGGGAGAGCCTCCCAGTAAAGGGCATCCCCATCCTTCTCCTTGCGTACTACCCCCGCGACACGGTAGTTTAGCACGAAGCTATGAGTCGCGTCAGAGGTTGTAGTAAAGTGCCATGTCGCTTTAACTGGATTGCTTTGTGTGATCTCAACCTGACCGGCATCCGTTCCTTCTGGCAGTAAATGTTCGTCCATATAGGCAGACTGTATGATAATGCCGTCCGTTTTATCAGTAGGGATCTCACGATAGACAAAGGTGAATGGTCCACCAAGAAATTTGAAAATAACTCTTTCTTTGATGAGTAAAGTTCCATCGTTCTGTATGGTAATTTGCTGATCAAAATGCTCTGCGCCATACTCTTTCGCTGGTGCTGCCAGCGCTTTTGTTGCAGCCTGCGTTGGCATGGCTGGAGCGAGCAAGAGGAGTAGCACGAGTAGGCCAACGGAGGTAAGCCATCGTTTTAGCATAGATTATTCCTTTGAAGTACTATGAGGACCCTTATCAAGTATGTGTAAACTGATCAGTTTAGCTACTTGTATTAAGTGTTCTAGAGCATAATAAGCGATATTGTCATACTAACATTGTTGTGAGCATACTAAATAGTATTCTGCTTGCAAGGCGTCATTGATTGATGCAACCAGCAAGCGTCGGAGCGTTTCCGACCTTACGCAAGCATTAAAAGTAGGAGCACAAGATGCAACGTATTCCCCAGCTTGTTCTTCCATTACTAGTGACAATACTCTTGTTGGCCGCCTGTAGCACCAATGCTGGCAGTCAATCACAGACGACAAACGGAACACCATCCCTACACACAACTAACGCTACGGAGAGCGGTGTCTGTCCAGTCGGGCTGAAAAACAACCCCGCTTGCCTTACACCGCATACATTACGTCTGGCATACGGAGTACAACAGCTCATAGACCAGGGCTTCACGGGTAAGGGGCAAACGGTGATTGACATCGTTTCCTTTGGTAGTCCTACACTCAAGCAGGATATGGAGCAGTTTGATCAGCAGTTTGGCTTGCCGCCCGCCGATCTAGAGGTTATCTCTCCACTCAACGTGCCCGAATACGACCCCAAACATGATAAAGAGGGCTGGGCCGCTGAGACTGCATTGGATGTAGAGATTATTCACGCCATAGCACCGGATGCAAAAATCATCGTCCTGACCAGTCCAGTTGCTGAAACGCAGGGCACCATTGGCCTACCCGAATTTCGCCAGTTGAACCAGTACGTTATGGATCATAAACTGGGCAGTATTGTCTCGCTAAGTTGGGGGGCGTCCGAGCTTACCTTACAGGATGCCAAAGGGCAACAAGAACTCCAACGATGGGATACTATGCTGCAACAGGCAACAACACAACAGGGTATTACCTACTTCGCATCGTCGGGCGATCTCGGAGCTACCGATCAAGCTGATATAGATGGCACCCATATCGCTAACGCGCCTACGATCAGCTTTGTCAACGACTCACCATGGATTACTAGCGTTGGCGGGACGAGCGTGAAGCACTCAGACACCACTTTCAGCGAACAAGCATGGAATGGCAGTGGTGGAGGCTTCAGCCGCTTCTACAAAACCCCCTCCTACCAGCAGAGCTTGCCCGCAACGGTACAACAACAACTCAAGAATCGCCGGGGCGTTCCCGATGTATCGGCAGATGCCAATCCAATAACTGGCCTCGCCTTCTCTTTGCGCGGCATGTGGGCAACAGCTGGCGGAACTAGCGCTAGTGCTCCTCTCTGGGCTGGCATCATGGCCATTGCGAATCAGATGGCAGGCCACCCCCTCGGCTTCATCAATCCAGGACTCTACAAGCTAGCAGCCAATCCCAGCAACTACGCTCAGGACTTTCATGATATCACAATAGGAAACAATACCAATAGCGCCGCCAAAGTTGAGGGCTATCCCGCCGTACCAGGTTGGGACCCCGTCACTGGCCTGGGCACACCTAACGCAGTAAAACTCATACCTGATCTCATGCAAACTATGAAATCCTAAGATACACAAGCCATTAAGAATTGGGGGTCCAGGGGGCTTCGCCCCCTGGCGGGGTTTGGGGTGTCCCCAAATCTTCCCTTCCCCCAAAGGTTTTTGGATTATACACTAGCTCTCGATAATATCGACTGAATGAAGCACTTCGCCTGGTTGACGATCGCGCTGAGGATCGCGTTCGCGAATAGCAAGCAAATTACTCATGCCATCAACCACCTGACCGAAGACGCCATGCTTGCCATTCAAATGAGGGGTTGGGCCGTGAGTGATAAAGAATTGAGAGCCATTAGTATTTCGTCCAGCATTCGCCATTGACAAAATACCGGCCTTGTCATGCTTCAGGTTTAACGCACCCTGCTCATCATTAAAACGATAGCCAGGACCACCGGTACCCGTGCCAGTAGGATCACCAGCCTGAGCCATGAAACCGCCAATCACGCGATGGAAGGTAGTATTGTCATAGAAGCCTTCACGCGCCAGGAAGACAAAATTATTGACCGTAATAGGGGCCTGAGCTGCAAACAAATCGATGGTAATATCGCCTTTGCTCGTATGCATAATCGCGCGGTACTTTTTATTGGGATCGATCTGCATAGCCGGTGGTTTACTGTACTGTTTTGCCATAAATTTACTCCTCATAAAAAAACAGTGCACCATATTTCGACACAGTGCACTGCGTCACTCTTACTTTATATCCAGATTCAGAATCGGCGTCAAGCTCAGCATGACTCTTCATGCGCATGCGCATAAACGCGTATACTAAGAAGCCGGAACCACAAGAACATGCTGCATGACATCAGGCGTAATCCCCTTAGTTGCGGCATCTTCAGGATTAGGACCCTGAATGGCCAGCGTAACATCTAAGCCCTTCACCACCTGACCGAAGAGATTATACTGCTTACCTAACTTGGAATTGTCACCTGTGTCAATAAAGAACTGGCTCCCATTGGTGTTTGCTCCATTGTTCGCCATCGCAATCGTGCCAAAGGTATACTCCCCCTTCACAGGCTCATCGGCAAATTTATAGCCTGGCCCTCCGCTACCATTACCCTCTGGATCACCCCCCTGAATGACATGCAGCCCCTCACCAGTCTGGAGCACACGGTGAAAGGTTAGTCCATCGTAGAAGTGATGCTGTGCCAGGAAGACAAAATTATTCACGGTCTTCGGTGCCAGATCAGGCCGCAATTCAACGACGATAAGACCACGTGTGGTATTGATACCAGCACAATAGACCTTCTTTGCATCGATCGCCATCTCAGGAGCCTGAGCATAGGAATGAGTGATCTTCGCTATAGCATCCTTACTGGGAGCCGGTGATGTATCAGTGATCTTACTCAGAAAAGTTGCCCCCAGACAAGGCGAACTGGCAAGCGCTTTTTGCTGTGCCGCTGGCAGAGCTGCTACCAGTGGTGTCGCCGTTTTCTGCGCCGAGGCAACAATAGCCGTCGCCGTCTGTGCAGCCGTCACCGAAGGCTTTGCTTGCTCTTTAGGCAAAGCAAAAGGCCCAAGGTGGTTGGCATAGAGAAGATAAATACTGAGACCGATAAGGATCACGACAATACCAGTAGCCGAAGGATAACGTGCAAGACCACGAGAAGGTGCCTTATAGCCGGATGGACGCCGTTGCTTCGGCTCCTGCGCTACATCTTGTTGTGCTATCTCGCTAGCGTGCGCCCGTGCAATTCTCGCGGCACGTTTGGCCGCGGCGCGTTTAGTCGTTTTTGGCATATTTTTTGATAAATGCTCCTTCCTTACTTACACGACCCGACCCCGTCTGAAATTCTTTGAGCTATAATAACCCTCTCTCCGCATTGGGTCAAGTCCTTATCTAGCCCAGGATTCCCACCACCGTCCCATCCCTGCTCGACAATTTTTTCCCCATCACGACCGATTTTCGTGGATAACTAGGTGGATAACTATGTGGATAAGTAGGGATAACTCGAACACGACAGTGGATAAGTAGGGGATAACTCGTTATTGACATATCCACATAGCTCATCAATACCGAGCATTTGCTTTCACGCGCCAGATTCGTTACACTTTGTGCACGTTGAGTTTTTCGGAAGCAGTTCTTATCACATGTGGGGATGTGTCTGTAGTCGAACAGATGTGCAACTATATGCTATAATTCAGATTACCACCCTACGAACGGCTAGGGAAATTACAGACAAAACCGGCACTAGGGTCAATAATTAATTTTTCGTAGATGTTGGAGCTAAAGACGTGGAAAAACTCTTGCCACAAAATATCGAGGCTGAGTGTGGGGTACTCGGCAGTATTATCATCGATCCTGAGGCTATCGTACAGATTGCCGATTTCCTACACGCAGAGGATTTCTATCGGGATGCGCACCGCATCATTTACGAAGTCATCCTTCAACTCTATGAACAGCACGAGCCAGCTGACTTCATTACGATCTGCGATGCATTGGAGCGCACTAATCGTCTGGAACAGGTTGGTGGAGCAAGCTATATTACGTCTCTCGTCAACCAAGTGCCTACCAGCGGGAACGTTGAATACTACGGGCATATTGTTGAGCGTACAGCCCTCTCACGCCGTCTGATCCATGCTGCTGGACAAATTGCGGCTATCGCCTATGAGGAGCCTAATGCGGAAATCGCCTTAGATAAAGCAGAACAATTAATTTTCAATCTGAGCCAGCGCCATGCTCGTGCTGACTTCTCAGCTCTGCGCGACATCCTTGGCGACTACATGGTGAAGCTCGAACAGCTCAACGAACGACGTGGCACCATTATCGGTGTTCCGACGGGCTTCACTGATCTGGATCGTCTTACGGGTGGTTTACAAGGCTCGGATTTGATTATTCTGGCTGCCCGGCCCGCCGTCGGGAAAACTAGCTTTGCCCTGAGCCTTGCCCATAATTCTGCATCTAAATACCAACGATCCGTAGCAGTGTTCAGCCTGGAAATGAGCAAGGAGCAATTAGTGCAACGTATCCTTTCGATGGATGCAGGCATTGATCAGCAACGTCTACGCACAGGCTGGATTGAGGATGACGAGTGGGAGCGCATTGTCTTTTCAATGGAGAAGCTCTCGGAGGCCAATATCTGGATTGATGATACCCCCGGCATCTCTACGCTAGAGATGCGCAGTAAGGCGCGCCGCCTACATGCCGAGCACGGCATAGATCTGATCGTCGTGGACTACCTCCAGCTGATGCACTCTGAGATAGGTGGCAAGCGGAATGAGAACCGCGTGCAGGAGGTGTCTGAGATTAGCCGTAATCTCAAGGGGCTGGCTCGTGAGTTGAATGTGCCGATATTGGCGTTGGCGCAGTTGTCGCGTACGGTGGAGAGTCGTCAGTCGAAAGTGCCGCAATTGTCTGATTTACGTGAAAGTGGATGTTTAGCAGGAGATACGCCCGTCTATCTCCCTGACGAGGGAATCTCGCGGCCAATCGCAGAGTTAGTAGGCAAGACGGGTTTCCGTGTTCTCGCGCTAAATACAGAGACATGGCAACTTGAGCCATGCCCAGTCACCAATGCCTTTGCAACGGGCCGCAAACCCGTATTTAAGATGACAACGCGTCTGGGACGTACTATTCGTGCCACCGCTAACCACAAGTTTCTGACCATCAATGGTTGGAAGCGACTGGATGAGCTGGCAAAGGATGAGCATATCGCTGTGCCACGCTGCCTACCGGGGCCAATGCAGGCAACGATGAGCGACGATGAATTGGCTCTACTAGGGCATTTGATTGGCGATGGGTGTACTTTGCCTAATCATGCAACGCAGTACACAACAGTAGACCAGGATCTTGCAGAATTGGTTTGTAATGTCGCTTCTAAAACCTTTGGGGATCGTATTGCACCACGTATTCAGCGAGACGAACCCAAAGGCAGAAATGGTGGATGGTATCAAGCGTTTTTCCCTCCAAGTTTCCAACTGACGCATAGAGTATACAACCCAGTTGCACAATGGTTGCGTGAGATGGATGCTTATGGATACCGATCCTATGAAAAGTCCGTCCCTCTAAAAGTTTTCGCTCAACCTAAACAGGGTATAGCAGTCTTTTTACGACACCTCTGGTCTACCGATGGCCATGCAAGCTGTGACCCAAATACAACTTATAGAAGTATGCCAAGGATATTCTACGCCACTAGTAGCCCCCAATTAGCAACAGCTGTGCAATCGCAACAATTGCTACTTCTAGCTCAAAGTGATGTGTATTGGGATAAGATTATTGCAGTAGAATCAGATAGAGAAGAAGAGGTATACGACTTAACAGTAGATTACACTCATAATTTTATTGCTAGCAATATTATTTGTCACAACAGTCTTGAGCAAGATGCCGATATAGTGATGTTTATCTATAGAGACGAAGTCTATAACCCTGAAACCGAACGAAAAAATATTGCAGATATCATCGTAGCCAAGCATCGTAACGGGCCGGTAGGAGAGGTCAGCCTCTTCTTCCAGGCCAGTCAAACTCGTTTTAGCGATCTGGAAGTCTCACCGCCTACGGAAGAGTAAAGGTAAGTGGAGGACGCCCTTGACAACTTTTACAGGCTTCCCTTCGGGGAAAAACCCGTATGTGCCCATACCAGAAGCATTCTTTACGCAGCTGTTGCCAGAGATCGAGGACAGCGCTGAACTGAAGGTGACACTACACCTCTTCTGGTTACTGGCGCAAAAGCAAGGCAATCCGCGTTGTGTCAGTGAACGTGAACTGGTCTCAGATCGCACACTTTTGCACGGTCTGCGACGGCGTGGCGATCCGCGCCCACCAGAAGAGCGCCTGCGCCAGGGCTTAGAGCAAGCAGTAGCGCGTGGCACACTCTTGCACGTCGATCTGAAACTATTAAGCGAAGGCCAAGAACTGGCCGAGGTTGTGAGCTGGTATTTTTTCAATACAGCACGCAGCCGCAAGGTCGTTACCGAATTACAAGGAGGTGAAATGGTCCCTGTCCGTCTCCTCGACCTGCACCAGGAAGAGCAACAACAGGCAAGCAAAAAACTTATCGCCCCTGGCGAACATGCTACCGCCAGGGAATATAATGCAAGAGGTGCATACCCACCTCCACATATTCAGGTTCAAGTAGAACGTCCTAATATCTTTGTATTATATGAGCAGAATATCGGTTTACTTTCTCCATTAATCGCTGACGAACTCAAAGATGCTGCTGACCATTATCCAGCAGAATGGGTTGAAGCAGCATTTCGTGAAGCTGTAGAAAATAATAAACGAAAATGGTCTTATATTCGCGCCATTCTACGGCGCTGGGAAACGGAAGGCAGGCAATCATGGAACGCCTGAACAATATTTTTGGCAGGACACCACCACGGCATCAACAACTTTCCGCACCGGGGGCGCGCCAGAGTGCGCAGGACATGCCCGGAGCACCATTGCAGCAGGGACAGCGGCATATGCAGACCCAGGTTCCGCCAACCCGCCGTCCCTCACGTGAACAGATGACTCAGCGCGGATCACAGATGCCTCAAGGCACAATGGCAACGAACCAATATCCAGCGGCGCGCACACGCTCGCTACCAGTGCAAAGCGATGCCCTACCGCATCAGCGCTACGATCACGAGTTTCATGAGAGCCATCCCTATAACTACGCTCCAACGACGCGCCCGCTATATCGTCAGTCCCCCCCACAGCACGAAGCAGTGACGTATCAGCAGCGCCAGCACCCATTGCCACAGCGTACCCAATCGTTTCCTACTCAGACTGTGCCTTCTCCCACACAGTCATCTCACAGCTACCGTTATACAGACGACTGTGCCCCATCCCTGCCAGCGGATGTCATGGATGAATGGGAAGAAGAGATAAGCAACGATGATCTTGGTAGTATGGAATACGGTGACTGGGAACAGCGTGACGACCGCGAAGTTCTCGTTTACCAGCAACCAGAGAGGGACTTCACTTCCCCTCACCACCGCCGCATGACGCAACCACTTAATCCACAAGTTGTGGCCGAGATGAACCGCGAGCGTGCTCATCCACCAGAAGCTCTACAGGCAATGCGGCAAACCCGTGCAGTCACCCCTCGCGTGGCAACACAAGAAGCTCTACAGGGAACCAGGCAAATCCGCGCAGTCACCCCTCGCATGACAACAAAGACCTCAGCGGTACCAGCGCCAGCCATCCTCAGAGGGTTTTGCCCCAAATGTAAAGGGGCGGGCTTCCTGCGTGCAGATGTCCCCTACGGCCATCCTAATTTCGGTAAGCCCATTCGCTGTGAATGCAAAGAAGCTGAGCAGCGTGAAAAAAGAAGACAGCAATTGCGCGAAATGTCGAATCTACACGCATTTCACGAACAAGCTTTCAATACATTCAATCCACGCATCCCAGGCGTACAGGAAGCCTACCAGGAAGCTGTGACATATGCAGAGAATCCAAAGGGATGGCTCTTGCTCGTAGGACCTAACGGCTGTGGCAAAACTCATCTAGCGGCGGCCATCGCCAACCAGAGTCTTGACGGGGGAGCTGTTGTGCTCTTTGCGGTAGTGCCAGACCTGCTCGATCACCTGCGTGCCGCCTTTGCGCCTACCGCCAATGAAGTCTACGATCAGCTTTTTGCGAAGATGCGAGAGGCCGAGCTACTCGTGCTCGATGACTTGGGATCACAACACAGTTCCCCCTGGGCCAACGAGAAACTCTTTCAGCTGCTTAACTATCGCTACAATATGGGCATGCCTACTGTTGTCACCGCCAATCCCAAAGGGCTACAAGGGACTGATGAGCGTATTCGCTCACGCTTGAGCGATGCCAGCTTAGTTATCAAGGTTCATCTGGATCGTGCAAATGATCGCAGGCCACACCGTACTTCGCGCAGAAGTTATTAGAGATGGAGAGGGGCAAACCGACGAACCACGCACAGCCCCTCACGTCTAACCAATGAGTGATGTTATAATTAAGAGTGAAGAGGCATCATGCCACAGAAAATTAGACAACTCAAGTCTACACTAGCGAAAGCCGGGTTTATTAGCCGATCAGCGAAAGGAAGCCACACATACTGGCAGCATGCACAAAATCCTGACCTCTACATTACCATCTCTGGTCATGACGGGGATGACGCCGAAAGATAGCAAGAGCGAGAGGTGAGAAAACTAATACGGGAGGCACAACGCAGAACATGAATCCACAACATTACTCAATGCTCATTCAATGGGACGACGAGGACAACATTTACATCGTCAGTATTCCAGAACTGAAGCTAAAAACACATGGGAAAACATACGATGAGGCTGTTAAAAACGCCTTAGAAGTGATTGAATTGTGGCTAGAAGTTGCCACTAGTGATGGAAGACCTATACCACCACCGCAAAAGTACGTTGCGTAAAACTTTGTAGCTGCTATTTAATCACCTTTGCCAGTTGCGTGATGAGGTAATAAGTGTTATCATACCGATTAATGACCCGCAGTGACGGGTTCCTCCGCACATTCGTTTTTTTATCAACGGAGTTGTCTTTCCTAGAAGAAGACATCAGTTGTGATAGATAAGTAAGGAGCAAATATGGGCAGCGTATTCAACCCACGCGATCCAAAGTGGATCAAAGAGTCCCGTGAAATTCTGGAGCCAAGAGGGCTTATCCCCGCAGTTATCGAATCTACGCCTCGTGGTGAGCGCTCCTGGGACCTTTACTCGCGGTTACTAAAGGATCGCATCATCTTCATCGGAACCCCTATCGATGATCAGGTTGCTAATAGTATTGTCGCTCAACTGCTGTTCCTCCAGAGCGAGGACGCAACAAAAGACATCAGTATGTATATCAACTCTCCTGGCGGCAGCATCTACGCGGGTCTTGCTATCTATGACACGATGCAGTGGCTCCGCCCGGAAATCTCGACGGTGTGTATGGGAATGGCCATGAGCATGGGCGCAGTCTTGTTGGCCGCAGGAGAGAAGAACAAACGCTATTGTCTGCCAAACTCGACCATGTTGATCCACCAGCCGCTGGGTGGTGCCGAAGGTCAGGCTTCCGACATCGAAATTACTGCACGCGAAATTTTGCGTTTGCGTGGCAATCTCTATGAGATCCTGGCCCATCATACCGGGCAGACCACCGAGCGCATTAAGCCAGGATATTCTGGCACGTAACGAATAAACAAGCCGTTTTGTGTAATTGCTGACATGATAGCAGCTGTTAAGCTGTTTATGATGCTTGTCACCTGCCATCATCGTACATAGACGAAGCCAATGGATACGACGCACCCTCGCTAAGGTGCGTCGTACTCATATGTATGCCCAAGGAGATTAGCTGTGCCCCCAAAGGATATACCAGCTCTCAATGGAAGAACAATTCGTTGTCTGCTCTTTGACGTTGGTGAAACACTATGGACACGTCAGGATGATGCCAAGTGGGATGCTGTCGCTCATGCTGGAAACCTTCGTGCTCTCACACTCCTACGTCAACACTGTAACTCACCCATCCCGGCGAACACCGATGAGACACTCTTGGGGCAACAACTGCGTACCGCTATCGATAAACATGCTCGCAATATGATCATTCAAACGCCGTACCGCGAGCCGAATGGAGTGGCTGCCGTTGGTACAGCACTGGCCGAACTAGATCTTCCTGCCGTCGATACAGAACTGGCGGCGGCTATCTTTGAGGCCATGCGCATGCGTATCCCTGAATCGCGTGCTCTCTTTGAAGATTGTCTGGCAACATTAGCGGAACTGCAACGACGCGGCTTTTTATTAGGCGTCGTGACCAATCGCATGCATGGCAGTGCGGCCTTTCTAGAAGATATGCGGTTGATGGGATTGCTTGACTACTTTGCCGTGCCTCACATTGCCGTCTCCGCCGATCTAGGTATACGCAAACCAGCACCAGAGATCTTTCTCTATGTCCTCAATGCACTCGGTGTTCCCCCCCAGGAGGCAGCAATGGTTGGCGATGGACTGCGTACCGATGTTGCGGGCGCTCAACAGTTGGGGACATTCTCCATCTGGATACCTCAAAGAAGAGTGCAAACAAACACCCTCACAGGTGCCCGCTACGTTAGTGACGATCAGCTCCTGGCACAGGTCCGTCATCACGAAGGACAAAAATATGCGCAAATGCTCAGTGATATCAAACCAGATCTTATTATCGCACGCTTAAGTGACTTACTGGACATCTTCGTGAAGGCTGGATCACCATGACGCCACTGCTACGCAAATGCTTGTTTGAAACCCTCTACAAAAATCGCTATCTCTACCGCTTCGCCAGTACTGTCCCTTTCGCGGGTCAGTGGCGGGTCTGGCAACGTCTTGTGCTGCAACGTATCTACGGTACTGATGTGCTTGAAATGGGCTGTGGCTTAGGCGATCTGTTGGCGGATATGCTAGCTGCGGGCTATAAGTGTCACGCGGTGGAACACTCCCCAGAGATG
>VBJK01000462.1:11778-22573 GCA_005879655.1 Chloroflexota bacterium
TCGTTTGATACCGTCGTGAGTACCTTTCCCTCAGAATACATTTACGATCCCAACACGATTGCCGAAGTGGCTCGCGTTTTACGTACCGGTGGACGGCTTATTGTGATTGAAGGGGCCAATCTGCTAGTAGTCGGGTTTCTACAGCCATTACTGGTCCTCATACAGATGCTCGTCTATGGACCGCGTGCCCTTTTTGGGTCTCGCAAAGACCACCGTGCAGATGAAGAGCTTGTGCATAACCGACAAGATAACAGAACTGGTGACACACAACAGACGAGACACGAGACACACCGCGCTATCGTTACAGAGATTGTGCAGGACGCGTGGTTTGGCCGCCACATTCCCCTCGAAAAATTTGGCTTGCACAGGCATTCAGAGTGTGTACGTAGCCGACGCTGGGAAGTCTATATCACGATCGGAGAAAAATCCTAACTAAGCATATTACCACTGTTTAATAATCTCTTCTACCAATTGGGCATTAGAATGCACTTTCTCAAATAAGCGCACTAATTGCGCTGCACTATCAATACGCGGTAAATGAGCCATTCTGTAGCGCACACTGGACATTGCCCGCAATTCATCCTTTGACAATAGGCGCTCTTCCTGACGTGTGCTGGAAGCAGTAACATCAATAGCGGGGAAAATGCGCCGGTCTGCTAGCTCGCGTGAGAGCCGTACTTCCAGATTGCCAGTCCCTTTAAACTCTTCATACACAACCTCATCAAGACGGCTACCCGTCTCCACCAAACAACTGGCAACAATCGTCAGACTACCACCTTCTTCTAGTGCACGTGCGGAGCCAAATACACGCCGTCCGACCTCTAAGGCGTGTGCATCGATACCACCCGAAAGTGTACGGCTACCATAGCCACCGCGCGCGTTACGCGCGCCCTGCCACAGCTCACTATTCATATTGTGAGCACGTGCCAGCCGTGTAAGGGAATCGAGCAGTATCACCACATCGCGCCCTTGCTCGACCTCACGTCGTGCATCGAATAAAGCATGCTCAACGATCTGGCCATGACGTGTACTATGCTGATCAAAGCTTGAAGCATAGAGGCGTACCTGCGGCCCCTTAACCTCTGTGCGCCACTCCGTCACCTCTTCGGGACGCTCGTCTACCAAGCACAAAAAGAGGTAGACCTGCGGGTGATTTTTCATGATGGCCGCAGCAATCTGGCGCAAAATCGTCGTCTTGCCTGCCTGTGGTGGTGCAACGATCACTGCACGTTGGCCAAAGCCAAGCGGTATCAAAAGATCCATCATCCGAGGTGCAACGGGGGTAGCACCTGTTTCCAGAGTAATACGCCGGTCGGGATGAATAGGTGTGAGTTTTTCAAAGAGAGTGCGTGTTGAAGGCACTGATCCTCATCCTCCTGTGACTAATAAGCGGGTGCACGCCTCCCCACAAGCTTTGCTGTATAAAGGGTATTCTCTTCATGACAGAGATATTTGGGAGTCGGCAAAAAACATTTTCAAGGTATTTATCGGGAGAGATTTAAGCTAGTGTACCACATTTGGCTGGCTTCTGCCAAATGCAGCACTACCTTTTGGACATATGCAATACCTGTGGCGTACGAGAACGGCTCATTGGTGCCGATTGATCCGTCATCCTACATCACAAGTATTTCACCCACATAACCCAGCTTATCCGGCTCTCCATCCTTTGGGGGGAACCCCCCAAAGGATGGAGACCTGCTTATCCTAGCCCCAACCCCAATAACGTACGCTCGCGCGGCCTCGCGGCCTCATGTACAAGAACAGCCTCCGAAAACTGCTTAATAGTGCTGATAAAGTCATCCAGTGAACCAGCGTTATCAACTACCTCCACCTGTTGCAACGCAAACTCTCCCCTAGCATAATAGGACATATACAGCCTGTTCTCGTAGGCATAATAGCAGCGAAAGAGGTCCTCGGAGAGAGAGGGATGATCATCTGCCGACGCGGCACGCTTCACGCGCTCAAGTACACGATGCAGACACGTTTCGAGATCGGTATCGATAAAGAGCAGATACGCACCTCGTAAAAATGCCGGGCTGAACAACCTTAACGCCCTGGCATAATCATCACGCGCAAATTCAATGGTAATCACACCAGTCATCGTCTCCACCTCCCGCACGCGCAGCTCCAACTCTTGCAAAGCATCGTCGAGCACCGAGAAGTCCAGAGCATCAAACCCATTATGTTCTGTGGGGCGAAATTTCTGATGATGGATATCAGCTAAAAACATCTCTTGCAAGATGTCATAGTCGTTAAAGTGTACAACATGCACCTCTTGCTGCTGGAGAAGTCGCTTTAAGTAGCGAGCGGCGGTTGATTTCCCACTACCAGGTCGCCCTAAGACAAATATCTTGATTGCCATAAACAGCAACTCCTATTTAGCCAACGTTTATTTCATCCTCGCTTCCTCTGCGTAAGACTCTTTGTGTCCACTGCTTGCCAATTGATCAGCACCATTCCATGTGGCGACAAACCCTTGTCATCACTCAGGTTGTACAACCGCAAGTTCCATACAACGCGACAAAGACAAGGGTCAATAGCGTTCAAACAAGCCGTCACCTGGGCAAACACAAGGGGGGATGCCCCCACAATGGCCCGAATCGGCCTGTGATGCGCATCGTACCATTGCAGGGGCAATCCCTCATGCTTGCCCTGCGGACTATATTACTTCTATCTTATGGCTAATCGCAAACGCTACCCCTCAAGGACTTACTCAGATGAAAAGAATATCGTTAGCCCTTCAATAGGGATAAGTATACTCAACAAATCGGCAAGGCGTACAAAAGCCACACAATACTCCCCAGAACGGGCTATATATGCATATGATATCGCTCATCTATGCATCTAGCCCAACATATCATAAGAGGGATATCATAAGAAAGAGGGTGGAATGCGTACAAAACCACGCATCTCAGGGTCCCAACTAACGACGATGTTGCCCCCCTCTCGCTTGCCTATATCGAGCACTTCATCAAGGAAACGGGCTAACAAGAGTCTTGCCTCTACTAGCGCGTTCTCAGTATAAAACCGCTGTATAATCTCTTGCAGCTTTGAGTACAAATAGGACGAAACGCCTAAACGAACCGTAACGTTATGCAGTGTCATCATATTCTCAGGTAACGTTGGTGGACCGTGAAGAATACGTTGCGTATCAACATGATAGGAACCAGAGAGCATCTTTCTCAGTAGATCGGCCCTGGCACGAGCCTGTTCCAGCGACATACCATCTAGCACGAGGTAGTAACGATCAGCGTTCATACGATAAAACCGACATGATGCATCCTCTTTCAACGCCTGCAACTGCCCCTTGATACGTAAACCAATAGCTCGACTCAGTTCACGCGCCATAAAATCCCCATATTTATGGGCAAGGCTACTCTGGTTATCGATATCGACCGCAATCAATGAAACAACGCCTTCTTCACCTTGCTGACTCGCTTTCGCCAGCAACTTCTCAACGTCCACCGCAAATTCATTCTCCGACAAAAAATCGCGGAACAGAGGGTCCACTACCCCTGGATTACTGATGAGATCGCGCAAGCGACTAATAGGCCGTAGCAGGGTTTGATACGTCTCCAGTAACTCACCCACCATGTCACCAAGCAGACGCAAAATGCGTTGATCACTTTCAGAAAAGACATGGGCCGTCGTAGCAGCGACATACATGACCGCAAACGCCATGCCATCGCTGCCAGCAATAGGTACAGCAATAGCAGAGCGTGTTGGCTGGCTTGCATGGCGCAGATTGATACTAGAGGTATCCTCAGCAAGAGAGTGAAGATAGACGATATGCCCGCTCTGTAGAGCGCGGATGCAAGGATCAACAGGGATATCATGAGGCGAGACGGTAGTTACGCCTATCTTATAGGGCGAATGACTACTGCGAGCACGTACCACCAGCCCTCGCTGTTGCAATGATAAGACCGAGGCAGGATAATTCGGCAAAAGTAAACAGCAAAAGTGCCAGCGCGGCTCCCCTGTCGCTGTCTGCCCGCCTAAACGAATCACCATCTCAGCCATACCATTGAGGATGAGGTCTTCATGATTCGCGACACTATCCAGATCAGTGGAGGGATTAAGAACATCTCGCATACCCACCCCAAAGCACACACGAGAGCGCTCCACATCTTCATACAGCGGTCCTAATAAACGACCCACGCAATCTATTACCGTAGCACTCAACGTCACCTGCCTTGCCCGACGATCGAGCAAAAGGAAAGTAGAGTTCTGCCATTCCTCTGCCGCTGGCTCTTCCATCATAGCGGCCAGAGGCTGGAAACGATAATCACTAGCGTAATCGAACGTAGGTGCAGCAGTTAACAATGTATGTGAGGAGCGACTCTGGCTCAACAAACCAACCAAGCACTCACCTAGCCTCTCCAGGTCTTCAACGCGCTGAATGGCTGATGGAGGCACTATGGGTTCTAATGGTAAGACGAGACAGGCAGCTATATGGGACAGACCTTCACAAATCAATAATAAAGTAAAGCGCAATACATGAGAAACATAAAAACGCCAGAATAAATCATCACGGGCTTGATGAATGCGTTGATTGACTGAGAGACAGTCAATGCTCGTCACCTTATTGTGAAAGCAAGGTAGCGTGGCCTCAGTACTGGATGGTTCCCTACCCGGTACATAGACAGTTTGCCAGATGGCATCCACATCAGGCGGGATATCGCTGGGTGCATAGCCCGCTTCGAGTAATTCACGGATAATCGCTAATTTATCCAACTCACCGGGGGTGTATAAACGCCGTCCTTTCGGACCAGTCGGGCGTAGCGGAGAAAGGAGACCGTACTCTTCCCAGTCACGCAGACGATTTTCAGTTAAACGAAAAAGCTCTGCTGCACGACTGATCGTCACCGTGGCTTCCGCACGCCCTTTTTCCATAGCACGTAAAACGCGATCCTGCACATTTTCAAGTTGAAGATGTTCTTTAATGCGTCGTCTAGTTTGCTCGTCCATCGCAGTCTCTCCCCCAAAACATGAGGTTGCTATACAGTTGTGCTTGCTGCATCTCTAATAGTAACATATCTCCACCACTTTGTATAGCTATAAACATACCAGGGTGAACTTTTTTGTTTCACCATTAAGAAAGTTACCCTCTCCACATTTTTTTCTTAGAAATCTGAAGATAGTGCTTAGAATTATATAAGAAAACAGAAAAATTGTCCGCGAGCGGAACAGCATGGAAGAATCCCATCCTTGGCTTCAGGGGAAATTTGTCCTGGCCTCTGTTGACAATTTGTACTTCTGAGTGTACTATTAACATACATAACATGGAATTGCTTCTTATCATTCAGGTTTCTTAACATTTCTATCCTGAAGAAACTTCAGGTGGAGCAAACTTGTAGGGACGGCTACTTAGGTGATACATGCAGATCTATAAGTATCCCCTGTGGAGGTCTCGCCCATGCACACAGATATAGATAGCTCAATAAATGCGCCTGTTCAAACCGCAGATGAGCAAATATGGCATGAATTGTATCTATGGCTCCTGCCTCTTGTCGAAAGATGGGTATGTTGTGCCGAAGTAGCATCCTGGCGGGGCCAACAGAAGGAGATTTCTGAGGATATTGCTCAGGAAGCAGTTGTACGTACATACCATTACAGTCAGCGTGCCAGCCGTGGCGAGGTACGTGCCATCGAGTGCCTCAAATCGCTCTGCCGCACCATTGCTCAGAACCACTTTCGTGATCGTCGTAAAAAGGACTGGTGTTTGCTCCACCCAACACAAGGCGAGCTACTCCCTGCCATGCATATCCTGGTAAATGACCAGATCGATCCATCTCAAGTTGCTATAGACCGCATGATGTTCATTACCATTATTAAGACAGCGGCCAAGGCCGTGGCAAAATTCCCTCTACGCCAACGTACCGCCCTCTTAACTGATCTGGCTAATCTCACGGACTTTGGAGAACACCCTTCACAGCTGGAGCTAGCACTCTTCAGCGAGGGTATCCGCTTGCACGACTATCGCCGCTCACTCCCCAACGAGTCAGCCGAACGTAACAAGTACGCCGTCCATCTCTGTATCGCTTATAAACGGCTGAGAAGGGAAGTTATAGTGTAAAGATTTGGGGCCATCTCGTCGCGATGGCCCCAAATCTTTACATAAGCAAGCGAGCTTCTCTATGATACAATACCATTAGCTATCCTCATTTGTTGACTTACTGCCAGAAGACGGAGTTACTCTATGGCATTTCATTCCATGCGTGGTGGCCAGATGGCTGACTATGCAGAAGAGCAAAAGAAGCGTGGACGTAAAACCGACGCCCGATACTCGTGCTCATTGCGATCATCGCCACAACCCTGTTGGGCTTAATCAATCCTATTCTTATTGCACACGTTTTTGATGATGCCATTCAAAAAGGTAACATCAAGCTGCTGATCATTTATGTGATCATCATGTTTATTACGCCCATCTTTTCGGGCATTATTGGTGTTGGCCAGTCCTACCTGAACAACACGGTCGGACAGAGCGTCATGCGCGACTTCCGCAACCAGCTCTACCGACACCTACAAAGCATGTCGTTGCGTTTCTTTACAGCCACCCGCACCGGTGAGATTCAATCACGGCTCTCAAACGATGTCGGGGGCGTACAAGGTGTGGTGACAGATACGGGGACAAGTATTGTTTCTAATATCTCAACGGCTCTGAGCACAATCATTGCGATGGCGCTGATTAATCCTGTGCTCACACTGATCTCCCTGGGCCTTTTACCACTCTTCCTATGGATCACCTACAAGGTCGGTAACATTCGTCGCCAGACCAGTAAAGATACCCAGAAGAGTATGGCCTCACTGACGGCCATGATGCAAGAGACGCTTTCGGTCAGCGGTATTCTGCTCGTCAAGACCTTCGGGCGGCAGGAATATGCACTGCGACAATTTAAGTCAGAGAATCAAAAACTCACGCATTTAGAGATACGTCAGCAGATGATTGGGCGCTGGTTCTTTATGTTCATTGGCACCTTCTTCTCGGTGACACCTGCCATCGTGTATCTGGTGGCTGGCCTGCAAATCATTCATCATGTCCCTATTATTAGTGGTTATATGACGTTAGGTGGTATCGTTGCCTTCACGACACTGCAAAGCCGACTCTTTTTCCCCGTTGGCCAGTTGTTGACGATCCAGGTCGAGATACAGGGTGCACTGGCGCTCTTTGATCGCATATTCGAGTACCTGGATATGCCAATTGATATTCAAGATAAGCCGAATGCACGCCACCTTATAGTACCAGATGTGCATGGTGAGGTGACATTCAAAAATGTGACTTTTACGTATAAGCGCGATGAAGCTAGTGCTTTAAATGGCTTTCATGAGCAGGAGAAGAAAGATAATAATACGGTAAAGTATGCTGTCGCGCCTAAGCCGCTGGCCATTTCAGTTCCGCGCGAGGAAGCGCGTCCGACATTACACGATATCTCGTTTACGATCAAGCCTGGACAATTGGCAGCTCTGGTTGGCCCTAGTGGTGCGGGCAAGACGACGATTACTTATATGGTGCCGCGCCTCTACGATGTTGATTGTGGCGAGGTCACGATCGATGGCATCAATGTCAAAGACATTGCGCAGGACTCGCTTGGGAAACTCACCGGTGTAGTGACACAGGAGACGTATCTATTGCATGCATCGATCAGAGAAAATCTGCTCTATGCACGCGAAGATGCCACTGAGGAGGAGATGATCGCGGCGGCGCAGGCGGCGGCTATTCATCATCGTATCATGGAGTTAGAAGATGGCTATGATACGATCGTGGGTGAACGCGGTTACAGGCTCTCCGGCGGCGAGAAGCAACGTATTGCCATTGCCCGCGTCGTTCTCAAAAATCCCCGCGTACTGATTTTAGACGAGGCAACTAGCGCCCTCGATACGCACTCTGAGCGACTTATTCAGTCAGCGCTGGAAAAGCTGATGCAGGAGCGCACGACGCTGGCGATTGCGCACCGTCTCTCGACTATCCTAGCTGCCAATATTATTCTGGTTGTTGATAAAGGCGAGATTGTGGAACGAGGCACGCATCAGGAGCTGTTAGAGCAGAATGGTTTGTACGCTCGCTTGTACAACGAGCAATTCTCGAACTTGCCGCAGGAAGAGATAGCTGTGTAGCCGCCAGGGCACCCACAAGGGATGCATATTGGGCATCCCTTGTGGGTGCCCTGGCGGCTGGGTAGTTACACTTTGTGACTTGCAGCGACGATAAGAAAATAGTGACAGGGGTCTGGACGAGGATTGTAGAAATCCCGCACGACTTCTGCCACTTTTCGTTGTTGTTTCGGCCAGAAAGTGCAGGCGTGAGCGGGATGAAATTTCCTCCGTTTCATAGTATCTCTCAGCGGACCGAGGGCATCTTGATGGGTAGCATTGGTGTCTTCTGCTTTAGTTTCACCCTCCCAGCAACACGTCTTGCTAACCCGCTTTTGGGAGGTGTAGTCGTTGGTCTTGGACGCTCCCTTGTTGCGGCAGTGCTGGCGATACTTGTGCTCTTTGCGCGCCGTGAACCGCTACCCGCACCTCGTCATTGGTTTGGACTCATTGTGGTGGCTGTTGGAGCCATCGTTGGCTTTCCCCTCTTCTCCTCCATTGCGCTACAAAGTCTGCCTGCTGCTCATGGAGCGGTTGTCACCGGACTCCTGCCAGTTACAACGGCTGTGATGGCCGTTGTGCGTGCAGGTGAACGACCATCAAAACTGTTCTGGGTGAGTTGCATTGCGGGCACGCTTGCGGTCCTGATCTTTGCCGTCTCGCAGGGAGCGGGTCGCCTGGAACCTGCTGATCTCCTGCTCCTCGCTGCGGTCCTATTAGGGGGGCTTGGCTATGCAGAAGGTGGGCGGCTGGCACGAGAAATGGGCAGCTGGCAAGTCATTTGTTGGGCGCTGGTCTTCATCGCGCCATTTCTGATCCCCCCCGTCATCTTCTCATTTCATCTGCCTGAAACAAGCGCACAACCAGCAGCTTGGCTCGGTTGGTCTTGCCATTGGCGGAGTAGCACGCATCGGTCAAATCCAACTTCTTCAGCCTGTGCTGACGTTTCTATGGGCCGCTCTGCTGTTAGGCGAGCAGATCACCCTGTTGACTGTACTTACCTCGCTCCTCGTCATAGCAAGTCTGGCAGTCAGCCAGCGCACACGCAGATCTTACACAAAAAAGATTGCACACACCTCTTTTTAATATTTTAATATTTCGCTTCATTTAACGATATTGCTTTTAATATGCTACAATGCATAAATCTGTCATTTATAAGCAAGAAAACATCATCAGAAAGGATTCTGAGAATATGAGCATGGATATGCAAAATGCGCCAAGCAAGAGAGCAATAGTCAGCGAACTCAGTGCTTCGCTTGAGGAGCGCATAGTCTGGTATCACCATATGCAGGAAACACAACCAGTACGCTATCGTCCAGAACATAACATGTGCGAAGTGTTTCGTTACGGAGATGTGCGGCAAGTGCTGCTGGATCATGCCACATTTTCCATAGATAAGAGCTTACCAGAAGGCTTTCCAGGCGCTTTGGGCGTATCTGATCCACCACAACATCAGCAACTCCGTAGCCTGGTGTCAAAAGCGTTCACCCCACGTCGTATTCAAGAATTGGAGCCTCGGCTTACCCAGATCGCTGATGAGTTATTAGCGGTGGTTATAGCCAAAGGGAGAATGAATGTGGTTACTGAATTCACCTATCAGCTACCAATGCGCGTCATTTCTGAAATGTTGGGGTTGCCGCCAGAAGATCAAGAACGCCATCGGCAATGGTCTTACCAATTGCTAGCTCAGACACTGGGTATCTACAATCCAGATAATAGCGAGTTGCTTCGCTATTTCTCAGATCTGGTGAACGAACGAAAACGCGATCCCCGCGATGACCTCATAAGCGGGTTCTTGACAGCAGAGGAGAATGGGGCACACTTGAGACGTGAAGAAATTATCAACATGTGTTTGGAGCTGATGTTGGCAGGCAATGTCACCACCACCATGCTGCTAGGCATAGCCGTTTATCATTTCTGTCAGCATCCAGAGATCTATCAAGCTCTGCGTGATGATCCATCGTTGATACCAGTGGCCATTGAGGAGATGTTACGCTATCACTTTTCTGCGATGAATGTCTGGCGTACGGCTCGCCATGATACGGTGCTGGCCGGACATGAGATCAAAGCAGGTCAGTATGTAGTGGGCTGGATGGGGGCTGCCAATTTCGATGAAACGTATTTTCCGCATTCTGAGCAGTTCGATATCAGGCGTTCTCCCAACCCCCATCTGACTTTTGGTCATGGTATCCATGTATGCCTGGGCTATCCTCTGGCTCGTTTGGAAACGCGCATCGCTTTAGAGAGGATGGTGGCACACTTCTCAGAACTTCGCATGGACCCTGAGAAGCCTGTGCAATTTATACCAGAGATGCCAGAGGTTATTCAGTCTCTGGATATCCTCTTTACGCGAGCTGATGCCCAGATCTCCTATTAGATGAGATGTTAGCTATTATTGTGCTGTTTTTATTTCGTATCACATAGTGTAAGAGGAACTCAAATAATGTCTCAACTTGTTCGCTTTACTGGCAAAGTTGTTATCGTGACGGGGGCAGCCTCTGGCATTGGTCAGGCGACCCTCGTGCGTCTCGTCTCAGAAGGTGCCATCGCCGTTGGCGTAGATGTCAACGAAGCAGGGCTGGCTGCGACGATTGCTCTAGCACAAGAACAGGCCAGCGCCGGAGGCCGTGCTTCATATATGTTTGGGTCTGTCTCGCATGAAGCGGATGTGAAACGGATTGTGCAGGATGTTGTGCACCAGGAG
>VBJK01000534.1 GCA_005879655.1 Chloroflexota bacterium
ATATGCTTTGCCCTTTGATAATTTGCTGACTCGTCGGTGAGTGCTAAAGCTGTCGTGCTATCGGAATAGATTAACGGAGGTAGCGCAGTGATACCAAGATCGGAATAGAGATTGGTGCGAGCTATTGCTTCTCTTGATGAGTCCGATAACGACATGTATTCCGCTTCCATAGTTGAAAGAGCCACTGAATTCTGCTTATGAGACGTCCAGGACACTGGTCCATTGTTGATCATGAAAACATAGCCCGTTTGAGACTTTCTATCATCTTTATCCGTTCCATGATCAGCATCGGCAAATCCGAGTACTGAGGCTTGATCACTGGGGTAATATGCCCGTGTATATGCATGGACTCCGATGTCACTTGCCTTGCCGTAGACTACGCAGTAGTTGATTGTGCCTTTGAGATAGGCTAGAACATGTCGCGCTGCCCTCATATGCGTTTCCGTTGGATCCGAGTTGAATTGAGATAACTTCGAGACTGCGAACGCAATATCAGGCCTTGAAAATACAGCAGCGTGATTAAGCGACCCTGTAAGTTCTTGATATGATTGAAGGTCTGCCCGTACATCGTTAGGAGTAGCTTTTCGAAGCGGTAACGTATGGTTCAATGGTGTACTGGCAGATTTGGCCTCCGTCATTTGGAATCGCTGTAGTATATGCTCAATATACCCAATCTGATTAATCGCAATTGATGATTCATTCCGGATAATATTAAGGCCGAGGAAAGTGGATACTGGTCCTTTATATTCCATGCGAAAGTATTTTGAGATTTCATGATAGAACTTGTCGCAGAGCAATTTATTCGGTCCGAGGACAAGAATGTCATCAACATATACCGCAAGAATAATCTTGTACTTGGCATGAAAGTATATTGATGGATCAGCAGTACATTGCTCGAACTCTAGAGCGCAAATCCTTTCACAAAGGAGTAGATACCAAATTCGTGGAGCCTGCTTCAGCGTACATATAGCTCCACATCGCTATCGCCATTAAGAAATGCAGTCTTAGCATCAATATGGATTATTTCCAATCCCATTAGTGCCGCAAATGCTAAAAGCACGCGCACCGATTCAATCCTGACGACAGGCGCCCAGGTTTTTTCAAAGTCGAGGCCTGCAATCTGTGAAAAACCCTGTGCAACGACCCTCGCTTTGTAACGTTCAACAACGTTCATTCCATCCACCTTTATTTTGAAGACCCATTTAGTCCCAATGACTTTTCTACCAATCGGCAACTCGCAAAGATCCCAAGTTTTATTATCTTCGAGGGATTGGAGTTCCGCAATCATGGCCTCAATCCATTTTGAGCCATCATGTCGTGACACTGCATCGGCATAATTGGTAGGTTCTAAGTTCCTCTGAACTTGGACTTGCACGGCCAACGCCTGCACAGCGGGAGGTGGTTGCACGACTACCATGTCGTGAATTACCGGTGGAACCGACTTTGCCACCGATGAAGGTGCAACAGTCTGCCGTTCTCTTGGAACCGACTTTGCCACCGATGAAGGTGCAACAGTCTGCCGTTCTGGAACCGACTTTGCCACCGATGAAGGTGCAACAGTCTGCCGTTCTCTTGAAACCGACTTTGCTGCCGATAAAGGTGCAACAGTCTGCCGTTCCATTCCAAAAACTGCATCATCCACATGAGATGCTAAAGGCGTCAAATGAGCAAACTCCCCTGGCTCTGGAAACTCCGTTTCCATGAAATCAAGATCATGAGATTCATCAAAACATCTCCTCTCCAAGTCATAATATTTCCATGATGTCGAAGACAGATATTCAACAAAAATCGATCTGTTTGACCGTGTCAGAAATTTTGACTCCTTCGGACGTCTTTCCTTTGGAATCAATGCCCAAACAATACATCCGAATGGTCGCATTTGACCCAAATCCGGGATCTCATCAAAATACAGCTCGTGAGGAGTCTTGTTGTTTATTGCCGAATTTGGGAGACGATTCCATGTATACACAGCCGTATTGACTGCTTCTGCCCAAAATTGTTGAGGCAGATTGGCATGAATAAGCATTGCGCGAGCTGACTCATTAATAACACGATTTAATCGCTCTGCCCGGCCATTGCATTGAGGGGTATATGATGGAGTCTCTTGATGTTCAATCCCAAGTTTTTTCAGAAATGGTGTAAGGTCTCCCCAATATTCCTTACCACCATCGGTCCGAAAGTATTGGACTTTACAGCCAGTCTGGCGTTCAACGACTTGAACCCACTCCTCGATTGCTTTGAAAACCTGTTTTGACTTCTTGTTCGGTAATGTTTTGACCCATTTGTAGCGTGTGAGGTCGTCCAAAAACGTGATGTAGTATTTCGAATTCCCCATGGACAATATGTGGGGTCCGGAGAGGTCTGAATGAATGCATTGAAGCTTTTTCTTAGCTCTGAAATTAGACTGGTGGAATGGTTTTCTATGCTGTTTGGCACGAATACAGCTTGTACAGGTTGAGCTNNNNGATATGGTGGATGTAGATGCGTGGCCCAAGCGAAGGTGCCAAAGATGCTTTGGTGACAGCGGACGAGGAGCTGATTCCGACGATGGTACCGATGATGATGATGATGTTGATGTAACATTTTCGTCGGTCTTCATTTCAATGTCCATGACATCCTCATTCTCCACCACTTGGCTTCTCAATGTAACGGCTGAAGAATGTATTCCACCTCTTCCAAAGTCATTAAGATACAGCATGTCCCCAACAGCTGATCCCTGAAGAGAGCAACAGCCTTCCAAGGTCAGCGAGCAATTCGTGCCCCTGAACTTTAGGTCTGCTTCTAGTCGAAGGAGCTTCATCATGGACAACATCGGTTGTTCTGCTTCCGGAACATACAGCACATTGTCCAGAGAATACTGTCTCCCATATTCGTCTACCAACATTGCAGTCCCTTCACCCATTGCCGAAGTCCATTGTCTCGCGAATCCCGATACCATCTCTTTCTCTTGGAATTCATGATAATCATAGATGCGTTCTTTGAAGGGTGTAATATGTGAGTTGCAGTCTGAATCGAACATCCAGACACTTGGAGATGCTGTCTTTAAAGATGCAGCAAAGTAGGTAACGTTCGCATCATGTGAATGAGAATAAGAACGAGACTCAGGTTTCCATTCATACTTGACTACATCCGTTGACTGTTTAGGCTGACCTTCAGTTTGCTTGTCGTTTCCGCCTTTCTTTTGAGTCGTTTCCCATAGAAATTTGAGACAGTCTTTCTTCCAGTGACCCGGTTCTCCACAGCTATTGCATGTATCGAATTGTCTGCGACCTGTGCCATGACCTCCACTGCGACCTCCATAACCGCCTCTATTCCTGCCTCGACCTCCAAACGAACCGCGACCTCCTCGTTTGGATATTCCTCTGGATATTCCTCTACCAGACCTTCCTCCACGATTCGATCCGCTTCTTGAGTCAGGGTTGTTATTATTGGAGTTGCCATTATGTCGAGTGGGATACGCCTTTGCGCCGTTGGCAGAATTGGACTTGGTTGACTCGGATTCATGACTAAGGACTCTGTATTGTTCGAGAATTTGATCCTTAACTTCCTCTGCAGTCATCGAATTTGAATTAACTCTAGCGTTCGCTTTGACAGCATTGTATTCATCAGGTAAAGTGTTCAACATCAGACTTTTGTACATGGTAATGTCGACGACGGATCCGCATTCTTCACAACGAGTTTTGTACCTGGCGAGACGAAGAAGGTAATCAGGAACGGATTCGTCATCATTGAGCTTTGCGTTGATGAAATTCATCCATGCGGTCATCTTGGACATATCGGTCTTCGGAGCGTAACGTTGTTCTAGAATGTTCCAGACTTCCTTAGGATCCTCGATTCCCTGAATATCAGCGATTAATGCGGGGGTAATCGTGGCAAAAAGGACGGCGTTTGCTTTATCGACTTTCTCATCGAAGGCCGCAAGGTCTTTCTTGTACTTTTTCTTATGCGGCTTTTGCAGTCTGTCGGTTGGAATCTCCGATGATGTACTCTCGTCTGTCGATGGTGGAGGTGGAGGTGGTTGTGGTTTAGTTTCTTCGCCGACAACCACTTTCCAGACACGCCTTTCCTTCAAAATCATCTTCATCTGTACGGACCACGAAGCGTAGTTGCTAGATGTAAGGAGGGGGATGTTGTACGTCGTCGAGGCTGACTTCAAGTTCTCAGTTGCCATATTAATTGTTGGAGTTAAGGCTTTATTTGTTGTTAACTTTATATATATATTTCCGATTTGATGCTAGAGCGTCAAACCGGGCTCATAACCTGTTGTACGAGAAGGAAGTATTCGTGTGTGAGTTATCTATATTGCTTTGGAGCTCGCTCGTCTATATATACTGAAGGTAAACTCCGACCTTTTGTCACTCTTGATCTACATAACGATCCGCACTGAGTAACTCCGACGAGCACCAAGTAACTCCGACGATGATCTTATTGATCCACACAACAGAAATTGATGAACTCGATAATTGAGCTAAAAAAGAACATAACAAATTGACGACTTTTTGCTTCTGTGGATTGCTGAAGTCAAAGTAGTAATATATGCAAGGAA
>VBJK01000097.1 GCA_005879655.1 Chloroflexota bacterium
AATCGCGTGCTACCACCACCAGATTGTGCACGATGGCCACGATTTGGCTCCACAGATCGAATTGCTCTGGCGTACGCAAACGTGGTTCGGTCCACAGTAATGCTTGTTTATCGAAGCGGTAGCCATGTTCTTGTCCAAAGCGTAAGCCATACAACAGAGCGACTTGCGCAATGCCTTGCTGGGGATCTTGTCCCAGATAGACAAACCAGCTGATCTTGGGGTCACGCTCGCTGTCATCTGCTCGTGGTCGAATCACCTTAATGATGGTCAACTCTAACCATCGTGCATCCTTCACGTGCATCTTGTTCCACCAGTGAACTTGGACAGGGTGGACTTTTGCATCAGTTCCCTGCCACATCCCATCAGGACTCTCCTGTGTACAAGGATCATCTAATTTTAATCTTGCTCCATCTTTACGTGGCTGTCCTCTTTTGCCAGTATGTGGAGGAGCTGGCTTATAAAACACTTGATTGCATTTCAATCTTCCCAAAATATCTACTGGCAATCCACTCAATTGACACCAGAACCAGACGCACACATAGCCACGGTCAAGCAAAACGAGTGGACGTTGCGGCAGATGCGCAACGATTTCCTTCAATTGCGCCAGGGCTATTTCAATATCCGTTTTCCCAGAAGGGATGCGCTTTTGGTCTAAAAGAAAGGTCCAACTGCTTGGTGTATCCGGCAAGACCGTCACCGTCGAGTATTTCCAGCCAAACGTGAGAGCCGTCGATGCGCTAGGGGAGCCAGCCGGGATGTTATGCATCGGCATCGTGGTTCTGTCTGGCGAGGTAGAAGAAAAAGGACGTTCAATGGTGGTCGCATCAATGCCCAAGACCAAACGTTTTCCAGGGCTTGGAGCAGGCAGATACTTGATGAAGATCTTTTGCAGCATAAGGGCATCCATTTTGCCATCTTGGAACGCTTCATACAAACTATGCCATTGACGCTGGAAGAATGGCGAAAGCGTCAGTTCGGGGAAGGACTGGGCTTGCGTTTCGCTGATGAGAGCATCGATCGTATCGAACAAGGCATCTTTGGCTCGGCGAAAACACGTGTAGATGTCGTGACGAAACTGTTGGAATGTGCTAAGATCCATGCGAGTGAAGCTCCAAGGTTTTTTTTACTTTACTCCACAATGGTCTTTCTCCACAAGGGGCAAGGACCATTTTCCCTCATTCTATCGCACGACCATCCATCAGTACAAGCTGTTACCATTATGTCCTTTCTTATTTAGTCTAAAGCGCTATGACTGAGCCAGTCAGAGAGAAGCATGAAAATGTATACTGTGGCAGGAGGTGTGTGCCAAGGTCGGATAAGGCGAGTGATGCGCATGCAGCTCGGGTTTAAAGCTGGCTTGGGTGTGACCAGAAGAGAGAATTGTTGCCATGCTTCGCAAGAAGTTAAGCACGTGGAGGAAACTTGTGTACGTTTCCACACCCCACGCACCTCATGTGTTGAATGCAAAGAAGAAGTCAAAGGAGACACTGACATGCAAGTGGTTCATGAACGCTGTTGTGGACTTGATGTCCACAAAAAGACGGTTGTTGCGTGTATCTTAGTCACCTCACCTCAAGGAGTTGTACAAAAACAGGTTCGGACCTTTTCAACGATGACGGTTGATCTACTTGCTCTTGCTGATTGGCTCAAATCCTCTGAGGTGACCCATGTGGCCATCGAATCGACAGGCGTGTTCTGGAAACCTGTGTTTAACTTGTTAGAAGCTGATTTTTCAGTCGTTCTCGTCAATGCACAGCATATTAAGGCGGTACCTGGGCGTAAGACCGACGTGAAGGACAGTGAGTGGATTGCCGATTTATTACGACATGGCTTGCTCAAAGCCAGCTTCATTCCCCCTGAGCCGATCCGCGTTTTGCGGGAACTGACCAGATATCGTGGCTCTTTAATACAGGAACGTGCGGAAGCAAGTCAATCGCCTGCAAAAAACATTGGAGGGCGCCAATATCAAACTCGCTGCGGTATTTGCTCAAACGGGGCGAACTTAAGAATGTTTGTTGCCTTGATCTCGAACATGTTCGGCGGGAGTTGACTCTAGCCAAGGAACGGTTGAGGCATCGCAAATCCGTTCTCTCCCAATGCTATGCGCATGCGGGCTATTGACTTTAGTTTTCTATGCACAGGTCAATAGAGCAACTCATGGCCGACATCGAGACCCAGTTAAGCCCATACAAAGAAGAGCAAGAACTGCTCACGAGCATTCCGGGCATTTCCGGGACCGCTGCGGCCATCATCATTGCCGAAATTGGCGTGGATATGGAAGTCTTTCCTTCAGACAAGCATCTGGCATCCTGGGCAGGAGTCGCCCCTGGCAATCGCCAAAGTGGCGGTAAGCGACTGAGTGGGGCTATTACGGGAGGCAATCCTTACCTGCGCTCGGTCTTGACGCAGGTGGCATGGGCTGTCTCCCATACTAAAGACAACTACTTGTCGGCCCAATATCATCGTCTGGCTCGACGCCTCGGAAGAAAGAAGGCGATTGTTGCTCTTGCTCATAGCATTTTAGTCATCATTTACCATGTCTTACGCACCAAGAAACCATATACAGATCTGGGGGCAGACTTCTTTGACAAACTGGACACCACTCGCATTCAACAACATCATACCCGTCGCCTAGAGCAACTCGGCTTTACTGTGACCCTGACTCCCAAAGAGGCAGCTTAACTGCGTTGGCAGCGTTCTGCTGACAGGAATTTAAGAGAGCTTTGAGCTTGAAGAGTGGAGGTTTCGGTTCCTTTTGACCCAAGCTGATGCCTGGGCAGGTCCCTCGTCGTCCTTTTTTGCTTTTAAATTCCCGTATTTTTACTATTACCCGATAGGCAGTTGACTACGCGCTTTCTTTTGACAGCTTCTCTCTCATTCCCGCACACTTGGCTCAGCTCCCAGCTCTCTCCCACTGCTGGTCCATTCCCCACTGGGGCAGGCGGGAGATATTTTCGGAGGAACGTCAATCGACATCGGTTACCAAAATAATAGAAGAAGCATGTAGAAAACACTCTTGCTGTTTAAAAAGCGATAACTTCTTTCTTTCACGAAATTCTAAAAAGATGGAAAATTCTGTGCTAGTAAGCTTGCATACTTGCAAAAATAGGAATAGGCATTTATAATGATGATAAGTTGCCATGTACCTATCATATCCCTATTAATTGGTTTAGCACATAGAGAAAAGCTATTCTGCCTCCAGGAATAGTGGCATTCGTACATGCTTCACAATGGATTTTTTGGCTGCAAAACCATGAACAGCTTACTTTATGAATCGGAAAAAGAGGCCGAGAGGAGAAAGAAACGAAATGCCACCGACAACAAAACCGCTGGGTTTATCCGAACCGCTCTATAAATACATTGCAGATAACTCGCTTCGCGAATCGGGCATTGTGCGCGAATTACGTGAAGAGACAGAGCGCCTGCCCTTATCAGTCATGTTGACACCTCCAGAAGAAGCGCAGTTTATTGTCTGGTTACTTCGACTAATAAATGCTAGACGGATGCTGGAAATCGGCACGTTTACCGGCTACGTAACGCTCTGGTCTGCGCTAACCTTGCCTGAGGATGGGAGCATCATTACTTGTGACGTGAGCAAAAAATGGACTGCACGCGGAATGCACTACTGGAAAATGGCGGGTGTCGCAAATAAAATTGACCTGCGTATTGCTCCCGCGCTGCAAACACTCGACCAACTGCAAGCAGAGCACTACCAAAATTATTTTGATTTTGTCTATATCGATGCTGATAAGGAAAACTACTTGAGCTACTTTGAACGTTCCCTTTTGCTGGTACGTCCTGGAGGTATTATCGGCATTGATAATGTATTGTGGGGTGGAAGCGTTATAGATGAACAAGATCAAGGGAGTGATGTCTGCGCAATCCGTGAATTGAATGCTAAATTGCATCAAGATGAACGTATTACCTTGAGTATGCTTCCTATTCGTGATGGCCTGACCCTGGCGATACGCAAGTAAGGGAAAGCAAATTATTTACCTATCCAGAATGAGACGAGAGATGGGGGGGAAGGAGAGACTAGTGAGGCTAGAAATTGATTGTGATGCTTCTCTTATACTGTAATAGCCTTAGTAGCCTTGAGGCTTGGCTCAAGGGAGACAATGACACAGCGAGTCATTGACGCAATACAGAGACTGGTAAAAGGAGCTTGTATGCTATTTCACATTCTGGCGAGTAGGACAAGGCAGTCACCAGAAAAAACGGCTCTTGTATATGGTACAGCGCGCATCCGCTATGCTGACCTGTATGAACAGGTTCGGGCTTTCAGTAATGGGCTACGAGCGTGTGGATTGACCTCATCTGATGCTGTGGCATTACTTTTGCCCAATTGCCCAGAATTCATCATTAGTTTTTATGCCATTGCTCGTTTACACGCTTCTATCGTTGCACTCAACAATTTGCTGCAAAAACAGGAACTCAGATACTGTCTTCAGGACAGTAGAGTACGTATGGTTATTACCACTGTCCAGGGAGCAGAGATTTGTCACCAACTCCGCTCCGAGTTAAAGCAGCCAATTGAACTGATCGTCATTGATGGCGTACATCATGCTGCAACATCTTTTAGTGACGTTATGCACTCAAGAGCTGCCGATACAGTAGCATCCGATACTGACATGACATATGACGGTCCAGTCCTCTACCAGTACTCTTCCGGTTCGACAGGGCGGCCCAAGAGAATAGAGCGCACACAGCGTAATCTTGTCAGGGAGACAGAGAACTTTCTAGCCACAACGCAAGTAACCTCGACTGATACATTTTGCTGTGTTGTTCCTCTGTTTCATGCCCACGGATTGGGCAACTGCATGCTGGCGGCAATAGGAGCTGGGGCCACACTGGTTATTCTGGAACGTATTGTACGTGACGGATTAACTATCGATGTGCCATTTCCTGCTCGTTGTCATGAGGTACTCCAATTAATGGAGCGAGAACAGGTAACAGTCTTTGCGGGAGTACCATACATCTTTGCAGCTTTAGCCGAGGCTGTTCAAGAGCGGAACACGCAATTGGCATCTGTCCACTTATGCTTCTCGGCAGGCAACTTCCTAGCAAAGCCAACATTTGATCTTTTCTGGCAAAGGTTTGGCGTGCCCATCAGGCAACAATACGGGTGTACAGAAGCTGGATCAGTGACCATTAATCTGGAAGATGCAAAAGATCTCCACTTTGATGCTGTTGGTTTACCGATGAAAAATGTGGCCGTCATCGTTATAGATGATGCCATGCGCGAGGTCCCTGATGGTGTCATTGGGGAAATCGCAATACGTAGTGAGGCACTCACTACGGGTTATTGCGATATGGAAGAACTCAATCGTCGAGTTTTTCGTGATGGCTATTTCTTTCCTGGTGATCTAGGCAGAAAAGATGAACATGGAAAATTATATATCACCGGCAGAAAACGCGTTATTATCGACACAGGCGGACGTAAGGTTGACCCTCTAGAAGTCGAGGATGTCCTGGCAAGCCATCCACAGGTAGCCGAAGCAGTCGTCGTTGGTGTGCCCGGACAGTACGGTGGAGAAGTGATTAAGGCTGTTATCGTCCCGCGTGGTGAATGCACAGAGCAAGAACTTATTGCTTACTGCCGTGAGCGCATGGCGAGCTATAAGATGCCTCGACTGATTGAGTTCCGTCAAGCAATTCCACTGAGTCCTCTCGGCAAAATTCTGCGCAAAGACCTTACACAACCAGTACCCTTGAACTGGTCTGAGGCAGACACTCAGGCTCTACGAGAGGTTTTGTCAGCAACGAGTTCACGTGAGCAACGCCTCACACATCTCCAGCGTCATTTACAAAAACAGTTAGCATCTTTGCTCTATATTGATCCCTCTCATGTTCCAACACGCAAACCATTTGGTGAAATAGGCCTCGATTCTGTTTCAGCAGTGGAACTGCGCAATCGGATCGAAATTACGCTTGGCTTGCATTGTTCCGCGACGCTCATATGGAGCTATCCGACCATCGGCTCACTTGCGAGTCATCTTAACGAACGCATGTTTGAGAATGAACAAACAATAGTTCAGGCATTACAGGAAAATGATGCTAGCACACTCTGGATAGAGCAATTACCCAATGACGAGGTGAGGAAACTACTTGCTGAGTACGTGCCCACAGAGAAGCTTTCTCTGGAAAGACGCAGGCTGCTTGCACTCCACAATGGACAATCGCAGCAGAGGGGGAAGACAGATAGGACGAGTGAGCCACTCGCTATTATTGGCATGAGTTGCCGTTTTCCTGGTGGCGTCACGACTCCTGAGGCATTGTGGCAACTCTTGTGTGAGCAGCAGGATGCCATTATCGAGGTACCGGATACACGCTGGGATATTAACGCCTTCCACGGGTGTAGATCAATTCGATCCCTCTTTTTTTGGCCTTTCTCCTCGTGAGGTTGCTCGCATGGACCCCCAACAGCGTTTGCTTCTGGAGGTTTCATGGGAAGCACTAGAGCGGGCAGGACAGGTCGTTGCTCAGTTGGCAGGAAGCCAGACCGGCATCTTTTTTGGCATCTCCACCAATGATTATTTCCATTTACAGCTTGCTCCATCCAATATTGGCGATGCGTATCTTGAGACTGGAAACAGGCATAGTTTTGCTGCAGGCAGACTCTCTTATCTGCTTGATCTGCAAGGACCAAGCCTGACTGTTGACACTGTTTGTTCATCTTCGCTGGTTGCGCTGCATCTAGCGTGTCAAGCATTGCGGAATGGGGAATGTAATCTAGTGCTGGCCGGTGGTGTCAACCTTATTCTTTCACCGCTCTCGACGATGATGACATCCAGGTTGCATGCACTTTCCATGGATGGCAGATGCAAGACTCTTGATGCAAAAGCCAATGGTTTTGTGCGCAGCGAAGGATGTGGCGTGGTTGTACTCAAACGCCTGTCCGATGCGCTTGCGGATAGAGACCTTATCCTAGCTCTCATACGCGGCTCTGCTGTGAATCATGATGGACGTAGCACAGCGCTAACGGCCCCAAATGGACGAGCACAACAGGCAGTCATACGTCAAGCATTGGCAAATGCACGTGTTGCGCCAGAGCAAATCGGTTATGTAGAGATACATGGTACTGGTACTCCGCTCGGTGATCCTATAGAGATCGAAGCACTCACAGCAGTACTGGGCCAATCTCGTGAAGCAAGGCAGAGATGTGTCTTGGGAGCGCTCAAAACGAATATTGGTCATACAGAAGCTGCTGCTGGTATAGCCAGTGTCATCAAGGCTGTGCTGGCACTTGAGCATGGGGAGATCCCTGCAAATATCCATTTTCAGCAACTAAACCCGCACATATCACTTGACGAATCCACTTTTGTCATTCCGACTGAAACTCTTGCCTGGCCTGCCGAGCAAAATAGGCGGCGCTATGCCGGTGTGAGTTCCTTTGGTCTCAGTGGAACAAATGCACATGTGATTCTAGAAGAATCTCTCTCACCAGTTGCTCCTGTTGATGCTAACTTACCGAATACCGCATATGTGTTACCATTGTCAGCTCACACACCAAAAGCATTGCGAATACTTGCACAAGCATATGTCAACACTCTACAGGAGCAAGCAGGACAGGGACAAGCCACATCTCTACAGTTACGCGACATCTGCTATACAGCTAGTATGCGACGTGATCACTATGAACAGAGAGCGGCGGTAGTAGCTCGTTCCCCTAAACAACTCGTTGAGCAGTTACAATCCTTTGTGCAAGGCCAGTCTGCTGCAGACTCGCTTGCCGGAAGAAACGATCTGGATCAGCCACGGTGCAATATCGTGTTTGTGTTCAGTGGTCAAGGCTCCCAGTATGTCGGGATGGGTCTACGTCTAGCAGAACAAGAGGAGGTTTTTCGCAAGCAACTGCAGACCTGCGATGAAATCTTGCGCCATTACGTTTCCTGGTCGCTGCTGGAGGAACTCTCTGCACCAGTAGAGAGCAGCCGCCTCAACAGAACGGAGATAGCTCAGCCGATCATATGTGCCTTCCAGATTAGTCTGGCGGCGTTATGGCGTTCCTGGGGGATTACACCTGATGCCGTAGTCGGGCATAGTATGGGTGAGATAGCAGCGGCCTATGTCGCCGGGGCGCTCTCTTTGCAAGAGAGCCTCCGCCTGGCCGCACTGCGAGGCAGGCTGATGCAGGAGGCCGCAGGGCAAGGTGAGATGGCAGTTGTAGAATTATCTGCTGCCGAACTAGCCCCGTTTCTGCAAGATTACCAGCTTCAGTCCCCTCAAACGGGTGGCGAAAGGACATTGGCTCCCGCAGCCTCCCCGGAGAGAACGTCTCTACCCCAAATCCTCATGAGTCAAGTGGAAATGCACCAGGGGCAAATAGACATTGCAGCATACAATAGCCCCACTACAACTATCCTATCTGGTGTGCGTCAGGCATTGGAAGAGGTGATCGCCAATGTCCAACAGCGCGGGATTTTCTGTCGCATGCTAGAGGTCGGCTTTGCCTTTCATAGTTACCAGATGGCTCCGTACCAGGTGCGCTTGCAACAAGAGTTGAGCCGTGAGCATGAGTGGCAACCCAAGGCTACGGTTATTCCTTTCTTTTCAACGGTGCTGCAACGACAGGTGGCAGGAGAGGAACTGGATGCTACCTATTGGGGACAGAATGTAGGAGAGCCTGTCCGGTTTGTCGGTGCGGTACAGCAACTGCTGGCTGAAGGATTTGATTGTTTTCTCGAATTGAGTCCGCATCCAGTGATGCGGCATGCGCTACTGCAAACGTTGCGACTCTCTACGGCTGCATGGAGTGTTGCGCAGAAGGGAGAAAAGCGACAAGCTGGACTCGTGGTCGGGTCATTACAGCGTGGTAAAGACGAACGCGAAGCATTGTTGCAAGCACTTGGTACGCTCTACAGCTCTGGCGTGGCTATCGAATGGTCTGCCCTCTATCCTCAAGCGGGCAACTGTGTCTGCCTGCCCACTTACCCATTTCAGCGTGAGCGCTTCTGGTACGATGAGAAACAGGCGAGCAACGGACAAGTGCGCTGTGCGGTTAGCCATGAGAGAATGCATCCCTTGCTCCCTATCCATACCATCTCCTCGCTCCAGCAAGGAACACAATACTGGGATGGTACAGTAAGCCTGGGGACAGCACCCTATCTGGCAGATCACTGTGTGCAGGAGGTAGCAGTATTGCCGGGAGTGGTCTACTTAGAAACGGCGATTATGGCTGCACAACAGGCTTATCCAGGTACGATTGTGACATTGAAGCAGGTACGTTTCCAGCAGATGTTGCCCTTGACGGATGAACAAACAGGGCCACAACACCACCAGTTGGCGCTTTGCTTACAGAAAGGCACGCAAGCAACATCAGATGACGTAGCACAGCAACACTTGCACTTTCAGTATAGTAGTCGGCATCAAAAGCAAAGCGAATGGACACTTCATGCTACAGGCTCCATCGTTCTGCATTCCGCTGCTGCGTCCTTACCCAAAGGTGTCTGCATAGCAACGATCCAAGCCCGTTGCCCACAGCTGCGGGATTGAGCAACTCTGGCTGGGAGAGCAGGAGGTCCTGGCACGGGTGCGATTACCAGCGTCTTTAGAAAAAGATGCAGCATCCTATTGGCTGCATCCAGCCCTGTTCGATGCCTGCTTACACGTGGCCGACATTTTAGTAGAACAGGAAAGTGCGTTTTACCTCCCGGTAGCTATTGAGCAGGTACAGGTATTGGGCCGTCCTGACGGGAACCAGCCACTCTGGAGCCATGTACGATTACGGCAGTTTAATGCATTTCCACTTGACGCATTAGGATGTGGCGTGTCTACTTTCCCTGCGGGGAGGCAGGGGGAGCCAATGTCCTTACCCAACTCGTTTGAGGGGATGGAAATTAACAGGCAGGCACAAGGTACTCTTCCTGGAGCATCATGGTCAAGAAAGGAGACACAGGTAGACAGGAAGGGCACGCCTAACGCTATTGTAGACATTACAGTCTACGATATGGCCGGAGGAGCGTTGCTGCGCATTGAGGGGTTATGCATCCAATATGTAGCTCAGAGTATGCATCGTCCCGTCTGGGCTGAATGGCTCTCTACGCTGAAATGGGAGTTACAAGAGCCGTCCAAAGAAGCTCTTCCTGCTGTCATTGACGGGCACTGGTTGCTTGTGCTGGAAGAGGAGAATGCTCACGTGGGCAACCGCTTGCGGAAACTTTTAGAGATGCGGGGAGCATCCTGTACGATTGCCTGGTTAGGAACCATCAACCAGCAGAAGAGTGAACAGGAGTACCTGATTAATCGTGCAGATGGTGGTGAATTCCAGCGGCTGATGCAGGGGGCGACTAAATCAGAACAATCTGCATATCGTGGTGTTATCTATCTCTCGAATGCCACCAGCATGAGCGAACCTGCGCTCGACGTTGTACAAACTCGTGCCAGCCAGAGTGCCCTCCATCTCGTACAAGCACTGCTACAGGCTGGTTGGCGTGATATGCCCCGCCTCTGGTTCGTGACCAATGGGGTGCAGGTGCTCTGTACAGAAGATACCCGCGACTCTGTCTCGTTAGCGGTTGTCAGTCTTCCTGCGAGGATCTAGCAAGAGAAGAGGAACTAGATGCCTTAGTAGAGCGGCTTGGCTCTCCGTCTACAGAGGATGCTCTCACCCTACGTGGTCAGCAACGTTATCTCGCTCGACTAACGCGTTATCAGTGGCCGGGGTATCCTGCACAAGAAGAGGTAGTGATTGGTCAGGATGGAGTGTACTTGATTACAGGAGGATTGGGCGGCTTGGGTCTGCAAGTGGCCCGCTGGCTGGTACAAGAAGGGGCACGTTCCCTGGTGCTAGTAGGACGAAAGGCACCTGGGGAAGCAGAGCAGGCAACGATCACTGAGCTAGCAGAGATTGGAGCACAGGTGTTAGTAGTCGCGGCAGATATTGCAGAAGCGATTGAGGTAGATAAGGTGTTAGCGACGGTAGGCACACTGGGTAGACCGTTGCGTGGCATTGTCCATTGCGCAGGGATACTAGACGATGGCATGTTAGCACAACAACAGTGGGAACAATTTCTCCGTGTATTGAGACCAAAGGTGGCGGGAGCATGGCATCTGCACACGAAAACTCTGACTCAAGCGCTCGACTTCTTCATCCTGTTTTCATCGGCAGCGTCCCTGATAGGGGCACCTGGACAATGTGCATACGCATCCGCCAATGCCTTCCTGGATACCCTCGCCTGTCACCGACGAGCGCGAGGACTACCAGGTCTGAGCATTAATTGGGGAGCCTGGACACAGGTAGGTCTGGCCGCAGCAGAGAAAGTTCGCGGCGAACGGCTAGCGCAAAGAGGCATGGCGGGCATTGCTCCAGAGCAAGGGATCGCCATCTTGCAATGGCTGATCACCAACCTGAGCAGTTACGCTCAGATTGGTGTCCTGCCGCTCGATCTGCAGCAATGGCGACATTTCTATCCCAAAGCGGCAAATCTCCCGCTATTTGCTGACTTTGAGCAGCAACAAGAAATTGTCCACCCCGTATCAAGGCAAGCAACACTGCTTGAGGAGTTACATACGGCCCCTCAGGGAGAACGCGTAGAACTCGTCAGTACATATATACGTGCCCGTCTCGCCCAGTTGCTCTCTATAGATGTAGCGCGGATCGGTACGCAGATACCGCTCTCTTCTCTTGGTGTGGACTCTTTAATAGGGTTGGAGTTGCGCAACTCTCTAGAGGATCAGCTCAATCTTGTTCTACCTGAAATGCTGATATGGAAATATCCAACAGTGACTGCACTCACCGAACTGGTATTAATTTCAATCCCCTCAAGCGGGTCGGGAAAGGACATAGGCTCCCCCCGCCTCCCCGTAGGGGAAGTAGACACCCCAAATCCTAATGAGTCAGGTGGAAATACATTAAGCAAGTTGCCATCTGTGGCAGAGAGAGCAGTGCAACCATCTGCAACAAAAGCACCAAGTGCTCTATCCTTACCTGCGACAACGACTGAGCGGCTTTCTGCTCGTGAAGCTACTCATCTTGACAAATGGATCATCCGCTTTCAGCCCCGTCCTCAAGCTGATCAGCGTCTATTTTGCTTTTCCTATGCAGGTGGTGGGGCTGCGCTGTACCGCACGTGGTCAAAGGACCTGCCAGAGCATATTGAACTGTGTGCCATTCAACTTCCTGGTCGGGAAGGTCGATTGAGCGAAACACCAATAACTCGACTCTCATTGCTCGTGGCAACATTGGCAGAGGTATTGCAACCGCTGATGGATCGTCCGTTTGCCTTTTTTGGACACAGTATGGGGGCATTGATAGCCTTTGAATTGGCACGCCAACTGCGTACATCCTACAGCCTCAGTCCAATGCACTTGTTTGTATCCGGGCGTCGTGCTCCTCAAATACTTCGTCCAAAGATGGTACTGAGCAATCTCTCTGACACTGAGCTGGTGCAGTACCTACAAGAAAGATATCATGGTATTCCACAGGCAATTTTGCGTGAGCCAGAGGCATTGCAACCACTGTTGGCAGTGCTGCGAGCGGATTTCGCTCTGGTAGAGACGGCTACCTATACATCGGCGGCACCTCTGACATGCCCTATTACTGCTTTGGGGGGTGAAGAGGATGAGAGTGTTAAACCAGAGGAACTGCTTGCTTGGTGTGAACAAACAACGAGTGCATTCCACCTGGAAATGTTTTCTGGCGACCATTTCTACTTACGGCAGGTTCAGTCTGCGTTGACGCAGCTTCTTGGGCGAGTATTAACGGCAGTCTGTCAACAAAGAAGGTAATCACTCAGCCTTCTGCCTTGTCGGCTATGGCGACTCACTTTTACTGATGAGCCAGCCCGAATAATGCGGGCGGCTCATTGATGGGTATATTGATGTTCATCTTCGATCGACGATCTTCGTTTTTTTCCTTTCGCTCACAGAGGATTTGATCTGCATAATCTCGGCGGTGCTGGAGAGCATTAAATCTGGAGAGATCTTTAGCTGTCCCTTCAGCCGCTCTTTTAGCAGGTCTGTCAGATCATGCGACGAGCGGAAGCACAACCGTATCTCGACGTGATCGACCATATCACCTGTCGATGTGATAACAATGACATAGTCCTCTAGGTCTAGCATTTCATCCAGAACATTTATTATGGCTTGTGGATAGAGGGTCGTCCCCTTGATTTTCAACTTTTGTTTTTTTCTCCCAATAATGGGACCAAGGCGGGGAGTTTTTAATCCGCAACCACATGCGTTGGTTGCCAGAAAAGAGATATCTCCGGTTTTGTAGCGGATTAAAGGCATTGCCTCGACTCCGAATGTTGTGACCACCACCTCGCCGATCTCGCCAGGCATAACAGGTAATCCATCATCGTCAATGATCTCAACATGGACCAGCTCAGGATGGAGATGACCCCCTTGTCCTTGAGCACATTCACAGAATGAAGTTTGCAGTTCTGTCGATCCGTAAGTAGAATAGAGGCAACATCCCCAAGCCTCTTTTAGTCGTGCACCCAGAGAGTTAAGAGAAAAATTTTGATTGCGAATCGGTTCTCCAATCAAGAGTAGCTTCTCAATACACTGGTTTTTCAATGGAAACTGTATTGCTTTTGCATAGTCGCTCACGCGCAGCAAGTAGGAGGGTACACCCACAATGGCGGTTGCATTGACTTTTCTGCCCAGAGACAAGAGCATTTCTGGACTCGTGGGACCCACGCGGATCGCTGTAGCCCCCACTCTTTGTAAGCCACTAAAACAGGCTAATCCAGCAATAAAGCACTTATCCTGTGTGACTGCCAACAGCACGCGATCCTGAGAAGTGAGTCCGGCGCGAGAAAAGCTCAAAAATTCATTGTATGCTAGCCGCTCCAGATCTTTGGGGGTCAGTTTGACAAGAAGCGGAGCACCAGTCGAACCGCTCGTAGTAGATATGTCCACCACTTCTTCCTCTGCAACACAAAGGAATGCATCCTGGTTCTGTGCAAAGGCATCTTTTTCGGTAAAAGGCAATAATCTACAATCAGCCAGATCGTTCAACGGTGCGACTCCCTGAAGATGATCTTTGTAATATGGAGACAGCCTTTTGCAAAAATCCAGGCTAGTATTGAAATTATCTAGCAGTATTTTTTGTACTTGCTCGTAAGAAAATGACAACTCGATTGATATCGGCAAGTGGAACTCCTTCACTAAGAAAATGGTCTCGAAGATGTACAAGTTGGTATCAGTTCCTAGAACTTACGGCGTCCATCCACCTTGTGGTATCGTCATAGTGCATGCTCCACAGCTAAAACTCAGGCCAAAAGCGATCAGCAACGCCTCACCTTCGCAACGATGCACTGGATCAGCGAGCATAAGCGGAACTGAGCATCCTATTGTGTTTCCATACTCGCGCAGGACATTGTAAGAGGATGCGACTGCTGGGCTATCGGGAGAAACGCGGAATTGCTCGCATAAACTATCGAGGATTTTCCAACTCCCCGTGTGCATCAGCAACAGAGTGGCATCTCTGGGATCTTTGAGCGTGCAATCCTCGCGTTCAAGCAACCGTTTCACTGTATAGAGCGAGTAGAATGTTCCTCGGGGTGTGACTTGTGGACTGAGTGTGTATTGCCTGCGTCCGTAGACAACCGGATTGTCAGAGCCTCCATCTGGTACCGTACCCAGTTCGGCATCTTCAGCAAGCTGGTTAGTCAAGTGTACGACCGAACCGAATTTTGGTCCCTGCCCGTCGGCACTCAGAATCATCGCTACCACTGCATCAGCAAAGAGAAAACCATGCATAGCATTGACGGTGGCCTGCCTTTCCTCAGGAGAAACTTCGCTGAAGTGCGCGTATTTGCCGGGGAGAGGGGGAGACTGTGGGGTGGTAGCATCCATAAAACAGACGAGTACATGCTTGTCTGGATAACAGGTCAAAAACCATCGGGCGGTGTCCACAACCTTGGCTATGGCGGAACAGCCCATAAAAGAGATACTCAGATTCATCACGTCGCGAGGAAGCTCTGGCATGTGAGCGAAGAGGTCGCAGACTAGGCTTGGAAGCAGTCGGGGGGGGCTAGAAGTAACTCCCAGGACAAGCCCTATCTCATTTGGAGACACGTTCCCTTTCTCGATACATATGCGAGTAGCCTGAGTAGCAAGTGTACTGCCCGAGATCGCAAGCTCCGGCTCAGCACCTTCAAAGAGAACCGACGGATAGTTTGCAAGGAGAGAATGTCGTTTATCCACCCCAAGCCTGGCTAGCATGTTGCGCAACTTATATGAGAAACGATCCCCGGCAGCATTGAGGAGTTCGTCGGTTGTCCAGTAGTGCTCTGGAAGCGCAGCAGAGATTGAGCGTATAGTAGGCTGAACAGTGTTGATGTGTGTCATAAGATCTCCTTTGATGTGAAGGGTTGATGAGAGGCGAGTGTTAGGGTCAGACAGATGTGATGCGATCGCTGAGAGCTTGTTGAGTCAGCAGATCAACGACCACACAATCGTGATCCATGTTGTAAGAAGCCAGCGTGATACATTGAGCCATTGCTGGATCGGCGCTAGGGAAATCAGCACGGAAGAAGAACCCATGGCTTTCACGGCGAGCCAGAGCGCTCAGTGCATAGGCTTCAGCCAGGATCAGAATGTGGCAGCAGCCCTGGCGTTGAGGGCAGAGATGTTGACGGGTCTTGCGACACCACTGGACAAACTGCTCTGCGCCAGACTCCGAGAAACGGTGATCCTGAAAATTCTGTAACCGCAGGTGTATCTCAGCGAGCAAGGACGATGGCACGCGTGCCGGGATGGGCATCATGGGAAAATCTTGCCAGTGGCTTGCAGCAGACCGCTCGCTTAACACATCGCGCAGCAAACCTGCTGTCGCAAGGTAACAAGCCCAAGGCTTGCCATACTGGTGATCGATCACCAGATCATGTCGGGCCTCACCGGTTGTATAAATGTTGACAAGGTTGGTTACACTGTGGTTGTGTGCGATACCACCCATCGAGAAGCCGTAGAGAGGGCCAAGGGAAACGGATGTGTTTGCGCGTTCAACAACATGAGGTACGCTCAGGTTGTGAGTCCAGTAGCGCTGAAAGGCATCCAGATCAAACCTTTCTTCTGGACAAGTGGCATAAGCCTGTTCAAGCCATACAGCTCGACTCCCATCACGATAGATACGCGCGCCCTCTAAATCTGGCGGATAAAGCATTGTGCCATTTGAGATGTCTCCTATGGCATGTCTATAAAAGAATTCAAGGTTCGTAAGTACGCCGCCACACTGAGCAAACATGCCAAGTAAGACTCCTGTATTGCGTGTAGCCGCATGCGGCAGGAGACCAGAAAAGCCACCAGTGGCAATGACCAGCGCATTACACAGGAGTTTGTGCGGCACCCCGTTCTGCTCATACTGAAGTCCATGACAGATGCCATCTGTCACAGCCAAATGTGTTACCCGTCCTTCAATGATGCTCCCGCCTAATCTAACGAACCGCTCAAGTATGACAGAGATAACTTCACCACCAGTGCCTGGGCGGGGAAAGGGCGTAGGACTTTTAGGAAGAACAAAAGATCCGAACGGCATAAACTCAATGAGTTGAGAGAGTTCATCGAATTCCTGGCGTAGATAGCGCTGTACCAAGGGCTGAAGTTCTGGATGCTGCGTGCCGGTCTCATCTGCGAACAGTGATGAGAGATCATTGTTGATCTCAAGAAGGCGTCTATCCATTACTACAGCAGCTCCCTCTGATACCCTTAATATGTGAGAGTCTGTGTTATGTTGAATAACTACTGTTGTAATGCCGCGCTGCGCGAGTCTGTATGCTAACCAGGAACCGGCAATTCCAGCCCCAATAATCAAAATATCTGTAACAGTATATTCCATAAGTCTCTAGCCTCCTATCTAGGTTTCTGTTCATTTAACTTCTTGCATTGTATTTCGCATTATTCCCAGGATATTTTAATAAGGTAACGATATTTTGCTCTAAAGAGGTAGCTGTCGTATTTTATTTAATAAAGTTTATTATATGGTATATAGTGTTTTTTTGTCAATAGTAATATTCTTTGCTCACGATGGAGCTATCACAGCCGACGGCCAGCTAGTACTACAGTGGTAAGTGCGGTAGAAGAGGAGGGAAAAAAGACAAGGAAGAAAAGTCCCGATGGAAGTAGAAGCGCCCTCATCATTTTCGTCCCCTGAAGAGTTGTGGACGAGGCTATTTGACAGCATGTGCGAGCGTCTCGGCCCCAGTTTTGCACGCTCAGAGACGAGAGAACGGGTAAAAGAGTATATGAGAGGATTACTCAGCCCAGTAGAACGTAAAAATGGGTGGCAACTGGCCGAGGAAGCAGGAGATCTAACACCGTACGGAATCCAATATTTGCTCAACCGAGCGGTATGGGAGGCTGATCAGGTGCGGAATGAACTGCAAGCCTATGTGCGGGAGATGATGGCTGATCCTGATGGGGTATATGTCTTAGATGAGACGGGTTTTCTTAAAAAAGGAGTGAAATCTGTAGGAGTGCAAAGACAGTACAGTGGAACAGCAGGACGGGTGGAAAACTGTCAAATCGGCGTCTTTTTGGCCTATGCAAGTCGCGCAGGCCATACGCTGGTAGATCGAGAGCTGTATTTGCCGAAGAGTTGGACCAATGATCGAGAACGGTGCCGAGAAGCCGATGTACCAGAAGAGGTAAGTTTTGCGATCAAACCAGAACTGGCTGCACGCATGTTGTGGCGTGCACTGGACGCAGGACTGTACGCCAAATGGGTCACGGGTGATAGTGTCTATGGTGGTAATCGCGCTCTACGAGCCGGTCTAGAAGAGAGGAGGCAGGCATATGCGCTGTGTGTGAAGTGTTCGGAGAAGGTCAAGGTACAAGGCGGCTCTTCGCGGGTGGATCGCATCGCCGATGGGATTACTCCTGACCAGTGGCAGCGCTTGTCTGCGGGCAACGGAAGCAAGGGACCGCGCAAGTTTGATTGGGCACGTGTTGAGCTGGACTTGCCGAAGCCCGAGGGGTGGCAGAAGTGGCTGGTCGTTCGACGCAGTTTGGTTTCGGGCGAGAAAGCAGCGGAGTTGGCTTATGTGCTGGTCTTTGCCCCTACAGGAACGACTCTTTCCGAGATGGTCAAGGCGATTGGAACCCGCTGGACCATAGAACAGTGCTTTGAGGAGGGCAAAGCAGAGGTCGGCTTGGATCAGTACGAGGTCCGGTCAGGGCCTAGATGGCACCGTCACATGACCTTGTGCATGTTTGCTCACGCATTTCTCGCCGTCCTGCGCATACATAGTCAGCAGCAGATGCCAGAGATACAGTCGATGCCAGAAACACCACAAATTGAAGAAAAAAAAAGATGGAAACCCTCCCGGTCAGACGCACCCAAAGAGAGCCTGAGTGCGTTCAAACAAAAGCGGGGGCTGAATTGCCCGTGATGGTGCCTCTGAGCATCCCTGAACTTCGCAAACTCTTCTTTTACCTGCTTGAAAAGCCTCGCCTTTCTCGCCTCTTTCGTATCAATTGGTCGTCTTTCCGCCGTACGCACCAAGCCATTGCTCGCCGCTGTCACTCCCAACGTCGTCTCGCTTCCTCTGCCTAGTTACCACTGTAGTACTAGGATGTTGCCGTTCGTATCAGCGTAGGAGGAAGTGTCCAGACTTAGAGCCTATCCGAATAACCCCGTAGCGCGAAAAGCAATTAAACCACAGGAAAAATGCAGAAAAGCCAGATAGTTCTCAGGCTTTTTGTCCTAGCGGACCAACAGGCGGCGAAAGCGGTTCATCCACGAATGTGGCTTGGTGACTATGCTCGATCACCTCACCCAGAAAATGTTGCCAGCCCAAAGAGAGTTCCCCATCCTGTTCTAGGAGCACCTGCGCATCATCAACTAAGATGACCAAGCGTTTCGTGGCTTCGCCAATGGCTTGCAACACCAGCCGGATGCGTTCCTTTGTTGATGGGGCTTCGCGTCTCTCTGCCTGTTGCGGTTGCAGATCATTGAGTATATATGCTAGGAGAGCATCTAAGAGTGTGTAAGAAGAGGGCAAGCAAGCCGATAAAGGAAAAGGAAGAGACGTGTAATAAGCTCATGAACGGAGAAGAAGAGTTGAATGACAGAAAAGCCTATCCATAGGACTTGACAGACGCGCAGTGGGAAATATTGAGACCCTTGATCCCAGAGGCGTCGCCGAATGCAACGATCCCCGTCATTGACCGACGCGAGATTGTGAATGGCATTCTGTACGTGCTTCGGAGTGGCTGGACGTTCCGGCTGCTGCCAAATGACTTGCCTGCCTGGGGCACGGTCTATTACTACTTCCGTACGTGGCGTAACGAAGGCGTTTGGGATAAGGTGCTAGACTGCCTGCGCAAACAGATGCGGCAGAAGCAAGGCCGAGACGAAGAGCCGAGTGCGGCTGTGATTGACAGCCAATCCATCAAAACCAGTGCGGTTCGTGGACCTGAGAAGGGCTATGATGCGGGCAAGAAAATCTGGGGACGCAAAAGACACGCCCTTGTCGATACGGAAGGCAATCTGATGGCAGTGAAAGTGACAGCAGCGAGTGCATCCGACCTTGCAGGAAGCAAGAAGTTGCTCTCCCCACAGAACCGGTCTACTTCCCCGCTTGGCGCTGCTCTGGGGCGATAGTCATTACGGGGGGACGCTGATTGAATGGGTTAAAAAGCACTTCGGGTTTGACATTGAAATCGTGCGTCGGTTGGGGATAGCCTCGGACGCCGAGACTCTGCTATCCGAGTCGAAACCTGCGTCAAAAAAGCCAAGCTTCCAAATTCTTCCCAGAAGATGGGTAGTCGAGCGCAGCTTTGCGGGGGACTTACGCGGTGGCGTCGTCTTGCCCGCGATCACGAGGGATTGCCAGAAAGCAGTGAGGCATTCATCAAAATTTCGGCAAGCAGGCGCATGCTCTCGCACCTCGCGCCTGCTTTTCCGTGAGCGACCCTCTTCTTACACACTCTTAGGTATAGCATCTACTGGGCAATGGCATTTACAGCATATTAATGTAGATGGAACATTTGTTGATATTCTAAATAGTCATATTTCTTTATATAATAGAAATCTTCCTGTCACCATTGAAATTATCGGTAAAAATGGCGTACTAGATATCTCTCTCTATCAAGAAAAAGCACCTCAATCTCCTACATATGTGTTTCCCGAACCCAATGGGAGTTATTCGCCAATGGGAGTAGTGGGACTGATGGTCCAGCGACATCAAGCTTCTCAGTCATCTGCCATACAGTTTACCAATGTTTCCTTGGACGTTCCAGGATAATGGATCAGATTAGTTCGCGCCCTGTAAGGCTTTCGGCGATGGCCCGGCGTGCCATATTGCCCGTACCGGGTGTAGCCAGTCCCGGCGGGTGTAGCCTGCAAGGCTCGCCGCAAAGGCTGTGGAAAGGCGTGTGGGAGAGGGCACGCGTGAGCCTCGGTGTCAATGGTTATAGCAGAGCAGGAAAGGCGTCTGAGGGCGGTTATAGGCTCATCTATGAGCATGGTGGCAAAGCAGGGTGGTGCCATGATGGCGGGCATGGTTGCGTAGGGAGCCGTGGGCGAGCTTTTGGGGGCTAGTGGTGGCGTGGGAAGACGAGGATCAAGGCCAGTGTAGTGACTGGTGTAAGGAAGCGAAAAGCCTGGTGGTATGTGTTGCAGGCTAGAATGTGGGAGAGAGGGTGAAAATGAAGAAAACGCAAGAGAGGGTGCAAAAAAGACCACAGATCAAAGAGAGAAGGAAGAGGAGTGGAAAAAGAGAAAGAATTGGCAAACAGGTTGGTGGTGTTTTTAACAGACTGAAATGTGGGAAGGGGAGAGTGAGGCGCTCGTCGTCGCGGATCGGGTGGTATTTTTGTTTTCGTTGCGCCTGGGAGAAGCTAACGCGTTGACTCTGGTCTCGCTCGTTGTGCAACGGTGGTCGGTGGTGTGCGCGCCTTCCCGAGATCGCCGTCGAGGTGGTGCCTAGTGAATTTGGTGCAACAATGTGGAGCTGGCTGAAGGCGCGTGCGTGATGGTCGTCGCCATGAAGCCCGCAGCCGTGGTGGATCTAGCCCAGGCGATTCGGATGGGTAGGTTTCGCTTTCGTGCTCTCGTTGCTGGTGCGATCGTCGTCGTGAGTGGTGCCCGCAGCCGATGAAGATCCAGGCGTTGATGTCGGCAGCAGAGGCTTTTGACAAATTGTCAAAGCTGCCAGCAGAGTGTAAATCAAGAAATGAGATGAAACAGAGTTTGACGAATTATGTGAAGCAACATCTCCGATACCGTACCGAGTTTTGTGGAATGTGGTAAAGCGGAACAATACAAAGCCAGTTCAGACCTGACTTTAGCATCTTGCCATTTCTGCCATGATACAAAACTCGGCATGGTGTCGGGTCGGAGGTACCTTGTAGGATAACCCGATCAGCAGATGAGCAGGGCCTGGCTCATTGCAAGTCAACAAAGTTGGTGGTCTCCCTGAAGAGTGTTGGTGCTGTAGACAATGCTTATCAGAAGCCCATCCATCAAGGAGCACTTTGCGCATACCAACACACTTCAGGGAGACCACCACAAAGTTCCGGTAACTTCACGAGTTTTAGTCGTCGTTGCCATCCACTAATGGACCAAACCCCAACGCTTTAGGCGTTGCCTTGAAAGCGTGACAAAGTGCTTGTAAGGAATCAAGCTGCGGGTTCTGAATGCCATGCTCCCACCGAATGAATGTCTGGTAACTTACCCCTACGAGTGCAGCAGCCTGCTCTATTGTCCAGAAGCGTCTCTTTCGGGCTTTTCTCAACAAAGAGTTGACCTTCTCCATGTCTAGGGCCTCCGGAGTTCTCGTGTGGCATTGAGCAAAGTAATGATCATCCCGATGCCAGCGAAAACAGCGCCAAAAATGCTAGACCAGGGGCCGGGTAGAATGTGAAGAATGTTGAGAACCCAGATGACGGTTCCGCCTGCAATGAGCGTAGGAGCAAGAAAGAAGAAAACACGTGTATACCGTATTTTGTGCGGTTGGAGAAAATGCTGATGACTTTCTTGGTCGGTGCCAGAAAGTAAGAGGTGGGATCGACTTTTCATACGTTCCTCTCTCATGTTTAAGAGCAGAGCAGTATGAACCAAGATCGATATCTCTATCGACTGGACCAGACTGCCCTATTATACCTGACTCTGCGGTTGCATACCGGCAAGTAGAGACAACTGCGAGAGCTACATCTGTCTGACTAAATCAGACTATTTACAGCATAACATATTTACGTGAAAATTTTAATGGAATTATGGCAAAAAAAAGAAGGACGTTATAGAAACGATATAAAGACGATATAATTCTCAATATTTATCATATAAAATTGTTGTAGGATATTATTGGTGCGATACAATTTTGGGAAGCGCTCTTTTATCAGCAGGTGGAGGCGCTCTAGGACGTGCTTATCAACAATGGGGCATTCTTGTGCCTAACACCTTGGATGACAGGGCAATCGCATCTCAATTTTTAAGCGGCCAGTAGTGGGCATCCATACAGCAGAGATTTGAAAATTGATTTGCGAGAACATAGCTTGCAGAGCCAGCTCCCAAAATGAGATGCGATGACCTTGCCCTGGATGAGGACTGAGCTTGTGCTGTCTTATTATACCTGACTCCTGCGGTTGCATACCGGCAAGTAGAGACAACTGCGAGAGTTACATCGCTATAATATGATCGAACAAGCATGTTCAAAGCAGACTCCCTTCTGAAGCTATCTTCGTGGGGAGTCTTCGTTTGTGCTTGGGAGAAAATGACCGAGGAGAAATTGGGGGATGGCGGTTGGTGTTGTGGTTGTGCCAATGGGAGGCAAGAGTGTGGTGTGGCGAGCAGATTAGGATGTGAGAGTAAAATAGAAGGAGAGTGGAAACGCAAGAAAGTGTGGAAGAAAGAGCACAAAATAAAGAGAGGAGGAATGAATACATGTGAATGTATGAGAGGATAAAAGTGAAGGAGATTTTTATTGTGGTGAGGTATAGGAGATGGGGAACATAGCCCAGTTAAGTGAGAAGGAGTGTGAGGAAGCACTCAGGAAGTATGAGAAGATACGGGGGTATTTTGAAGGGGGAGTCTCGCAAGCGGAGCTGGCTCGTGTGCATGAGATGCCACTGCGGACAGTGGAAAGCTGGGTCAAGCGGTATCGAGAGGGAGGACTGATGGGATTGTCGCGTGTACGGCGAGCAGATGCTGGGAAGAGGAGAGGGTTGGAGAAGGACGTGATAGAGCTGGTAGAGGGGATGTATTTAAAGAGGCCACGGCCAAGGATAGTGAGTGTGTACCGCAAGGTGTGCGAAGTGGCCAAGGAGCAGGGCTGGCGTGTGCCGTCCTATAGTCAGGTGTATAGGATCGTGCAGGGCCTCTCGCCCTCATTGGTGACATTGGCGCATGAAGGAGGAGATGTGTACGCAGAGAAGTATGATCTGCTGTATAGGTGGGAGGCCAAGCGAGCCAATGAAGTGTGGCAAGCGGATCACTGCCAGTTGCAGATCTGGTTATTGAACGAGCAGGGCAGGGCAGCTAAGCCAATGCTAACCATTGTGTTGGATGATTACAGTCGTTGTATAGCCGGGTATAGGCTGAGTTGGCAGGCTCCCTCGGCGGCGCAGACAGCATTGACGCTGAGAGGAGCGATCTGGCGAAAGGAAGACACGCGCTGGCCAGTGCAAGGGATTCCAGAGAGTGTGTATATCGATCATGGGAGCGACTTCACGTCCAGGCGCGTGCAAGCGCTGGCAGCGGATCTGAAAATGGCATTGATCTTTTCGCAGAAGGGACGTCCACGAGGGAGAGGAAAGGTCGAGCGGTTTTTTCGGACGGTGGAGCAAGAGCTGCTATGTGATCTGCCAGGGTATGGGCCCAAGGTGGATTGGCAGCATGGGGAGAAAAGAGATGAAGGGTGTTCTGCTCTGGCGCAGCTGAGCTTGGCAGAGTTTGATGTGCTATTTCGGAAGTGGTTGCTAGAGACGTATCATGTTCGGATTCAAGAAGGGATAGGAGAGCCGCCGCTCTCTCGCTGGAAGAAGGAGAACCACACTCCTCGAATGCCTGCGTCGTTGGAGGAACTGGACGTGTTGTTGTTAACGTTTCCGACGAAGAGGCAAGTCAAGCCAGATGGGATAAGCTTTCAGGGAAGGAAGTATTTTGATCTGGGGTTAGCGGAGTATATAGGAGAGGAGGTGATCGTGCGCTATGATCCGGCCAACAGCCAGGAAATAACCGTCTATGTACCAGATGGGGAAGATCAGCCGGGAGCTGAGTATCTGAGAGAGAGGTTTGTGTGCCGAGCAGGGACGCTCTCGCAGACAGGAGAGCAGATCACACTCTCGCAGGTGGTCGAGGCGCGGTCGAAGCGGCGCAAAGCCTTGAGGAAGGAGCTAGCCGCCAAAGAGAAGAAGGTGCAAGAATATGTATCGAAAGAGAAAGAGAGTGAGAGATTGCAAAGGATAGTGGAGAGTGTATTGCCTGCCAGTTCACTAGAAAAGGAGAAAGACGAAGTAAGATTGCAAGAAGAGTGTGCTGAGCAGGAACTACCGATAAAGAGGTTTGCGCATGAATGAAAGAGAGGTGATGGTGCTTCCCCAAAGAGAGCGAGGGCTTCAAGTAGGAAAAGCGTTCCTCGAGACGAGGGGATATCAATTATTTGTAGATATGTGTGAGTTTTGTCGAGAGGCAGGGGTAGTAGGGTTGTGCGAAGGGGCTGTGGGAGTGGGAAAGACAGAGGCGGCCCGTCGGTATAGTCAGTGGGATCTGGTAGAACCACAGTTCTCGCGGCATGGGGCGGGACAAAATTGTGTGTCGTCAGGGGTTGTGATGCCGAGGGTAGGTTTGTATCGAGTAGGGGCAACAAGTACGCCAAAACGAATGGAGCAAGATCTGGCGTTATTGCGGTGGGAATTGCAACGTCTTTGTGAGAAGGCAGACAGCGGTATAGAGGAGGAAGTGTCCGAGAGCGGATATATCCGTCCTGGGGAGGTAGAGCTACTAATCATCGATGAAGCGAATCGGCTGTGTCGGCAAGGATTGGAGGTATTACGTGATGTGTTTGAGGAGGCAAGGGTGAGTCTTGTGCTCTTGGGATATGCGGGATTGAAGCAGAAGGTGTTGGCTCAACCAGCATTGGCCTCACGGGTCGGAGTGCATTATGCGTTTGAGGGCCTCTGTGAGCAAGAAGTGAGGCAGTTGTTGCAAGAGTACATCCGAGGCCGTGGAGTAGAAGTGAAGGAGGAGGTAGCAAGTGTGCTAGTAGAGAAGACACAAGGAAACATTCAAGCTGTCTTGCTGGTCTTGAAGCAAATCGAGTATCTGTTGCGGATTAATAAGTTAACCGTGCTTTCTAAAAGAGTGGTAGAAGTGGCCAGTTCGCAGTTGTTGCGGCGAGGATGAGTGAAAGGAAAAGAAGAGAGGATGGGACTCAAATGGTTAGAGCCGCGTCTAGAGAGCTTGATGCGAGATATCGAAGGGTTAGGAGTTGAGCAAGAAGAGCAGATCAAGCGGAGATGTGAAGAGGAGCTGAAAGTCTGGAAAGCACGACCGAGCATGAAAGAGGCCAAATCCTTGGGCAAACCGCTCACGCAGGCACGTAACCATATTCGGGCAAGTATCGCGGTGACAGAGCAGAATGGGTGGATCAACCCCAAATCAGGCGTTCTTGAACACTTGGCGCTCAAATATTTGAATTTTTCCACAGAGGAATGGGTGCAGATGAATTTGCCGTCTCAAGAAGAGTTGCAGATGCGTCAGGCCCATGTGTTGCCGCTGGCCAATGCGTCAGCTCTGTTGGCGAAAGCGGAACAGTTGCTCGCGATGAGCAGCTGGCCAGAGATGGTAGTGGGTATAGGACTGACCACAGGTCGAAGCCTCGTTGAGATCCTTCACACAGGGCACTTTACGCAGAAGTCAGCCTATTCGATCCTGTTTGCGGGTCCTTTCACGGTCTATGAGCGGCTGTGTGATCCCTTTGAGGTGCCGACACTTGTGCAAGCTCAGCTCGTAGTGGATGCTGTGCAACGCCTGCGGCAACTGTTCGGAAGGCACTTTGTGGGGGTGGAGCGACACAATATCAGTCGAGAGTGTATGATGCAAGCGTGTGAAGCAGCCTATCGACATTTGTTGGGTTTGATCCCCTTCCCATCTGCTCTGCAAGCGACGAGCTACAAGCGGTTGACGCGTGGGGTCTACTCGCGGCTGGCGGTTCTGTATTACTGTCCGGTGCAAGTGGATGAGATCATGTATCTGGCCAGGATTACCAATCATCAAGAAATTTTGCAGGCCAAGTCGGAAGAAGAGCGGCTTGCCTTTGCCCTTGTGGCGAGTTATCGAGAGTATGTGGTGTTGGATGCGGCAGGCGTGCCAGATGAGCGTCGGGGCATTCGGCTTGCAGAGCCGGGAGTGAGAGGATTGGGAGTGTTCAAAGAGCGAGAAGAGAACTGTGGGCAGCAGTAGGCTCTCACCCTGAATGTGCCGATCAATCACCGTTCCTGCCGGGAAGAAGCATCGCACAATGAACAGCGATGCTTTTTCCAGAAAGATGGTCGATGGCCCTACACAATTCC
>VBJK01000463.1 GCA_005879655.1 Chloroflexota bacterium
TGTTGTTCTTGTTTTTGTTGTTCTTATAGTGTATCGTTGAATAGATGTGCTCGGAAGCGCAGAGAATAATGTGTTTGTCTCGAGGAGAGATTATGCTTGCTAAAAGAGTAAAGAACAATGCATACGGAATGCGAAGCACACTTGTGGAAAGTGGCTTTTGGATGTAACGCTGCTGTTGAGGCATAAAGAACAATACATGCAGAATGCTGGGTGCACTCGCGGAGAGTGGCTTTTTGATGTCACGAAGGCGTAGAAGGAGAATGTATCGTGAATTAGGATGCACTCATGGAGAGTGGCTTTTTGAAGACGCTGCGGAAGCGTAGAAGGACAATGTATTTGTCTTCAGGAGAGATTGTGCTTGCTGAAAGCTGCTGCTGGGAGCGTAAAGAGGAACGCATCGTGGATGCGAAGTGCACTTGCGGTAAGTGGCTTTGGTGCGACGCTGCTGGAGCGGAGAGATGCATGCTGAATGCGGGATGCACTTGCGGAAAGTGGCTTTTGATGACGCTGCTGGAGCGAGAAGAATGAGGCATGCGGAATGCCAAATGCGCTTGCGGAAAGCGGCTTTGATGGTGCTGCTGGAACGTGCTGCTGAGAGCGTGATGCACTTGTAGAAAGTGGCTTTGTGTGACGCTGCTGTGGAGCGAGAACAATGTATTGAGGCTACAATGGCACTTGTGTATAAGTGGCTTTTGATGGCGCCGATGGCGTTGATGTCGACGAATAGAAAGAATGTGTGATTCTTTCGTGTTCCGAGGGAAGACTATTCGTATTGTTCATTCGAATTCTGATTGTTCGAAGTGCTTCAGGCGTCGTGGACGCTCGGGGAAGGCTTGATTGCGCTGTGCTCGTAGTAGAGGATGGCAAATATTTGGTGAAGTTGGCAATGTTCGACTGGGGAACGAAATGCGTATGATCGTGGATGATCTGGATATGTACCATAAGTTGATGATACACCGAATCCATTGAATATGATGGATTAATGATTATAGGCTCGTGGAGCGTGATGTCGTGGACATAGGATGGCCTAGCGGCTTATTCCGAATTTGTATTTCAGAGTGACGATCGGATCGTTGAGGACGAATGTCGAAGCTGGTTCGATAGAATGACGTTGGGGTCATCTGCCAAGTAGTAGGCATGTAGAGCAGAGTTGCTTTTTGAGTTCCTGTAGAGGATAAGTCGTTCCGATGAATGGTTATTGAGAATGATGTGGTCATTAAATTTAGCATTGACGATGATCGGAAGATCATGATTGACAAATTGTCTCGAGAGAGAGTTTTGCTCGTGAATGAATGATAGAGGCAGTGTTGCGAATCCGGGCTCATAACCTGAAGGATTTAAAGCTCTATGGAGGAGCTGAGCAAGGTTAGGAACGACAGGAATGATGATGGTAATGAGTGTGATATTCCTTAGGCTACGTGATAGTGTAGAAGGCTATATAAAGTAATAGGGTTGTGACCTATATAATTTCCAACAACATCCCGTTCGATTTTAGCCTCGTACCCAGGCCCTACCTGCTAGCTAGGGTTGCACACCGAGCGCAGCGAGGGCCTGGGCGAAAGTGAGGGGGCTAAAAACGGTCTTCCATCGGAACAGCATCAAGGCATGAATTGAATTATCTGAATGTCGGAATAGACTAATTCAATCATTTCGCGTCGATTCCACCTATTTGCGGAGCTATTGGATCAATATTGATGGAGTTATAATACCCATCGGAGCAGTGACTGCCGATGATCCTCCACAGTGAAAAAAAATTCCTCCGCAAACCACAAAAACCACAAGCTCCAGTCTCATCGAAGAAATCTATTATAAACCATCTAGAAGCATGAGTGCAGTACAGTTTGAACCCAGATTTTCGTCCTCTGGCCGCAAGATTCACAACCATTATTACAATGAAACCTCCCTCGAAGACATTACCGACAGCACAAGTCACGAAGAACTCGACGACTTACACCGCGATCGTACAAGCGACTCAAACGAAGAGCGCGAAACAAATATGATTGCAATCCGAGAGTTTATTCGGCAAAAGGGATACAGTACAATTTTGGATCTGTTTTTGGATGAGCTTACCATCTGTAGACAACGTCAAAAGGCAGGAATCCAACAAGCACTCAACAACGACGGAGTATCCAAAATACTTTCATTTTGCATTCCTCGTCCTGACGTTCGATGTTCCCCAGTTGTCCAAAAGGAGATTTGTCATTATGCCAACTGGATATTTACTCGGGAGATCGAACAGCTTGTTCAATCAGGTGAACTCCGTCAACCGATCAACATGTTCCAATACCAAAGCTCATTTTCATTCGAGAAGATACGGCGGAAAATCGAATTAAAGGCACCCACCTTACTCAACCTATTCGAAAGCCTTGCTTCCAGACAAAGAATCCTTCCGAACAACAACGTGGAAGTGGGAGACGATGCAGATTGGATTGATGAAGACGTATTATACAACACAACGATTACGGACATGGATAATCAGGATACGGAGATAGAAATCCTGGATACTGTGATGAAGGACATAGATGCGGAGGTGGACGATTCAGAGGATTCAGAGGATCTATCAGAGGATGACAATACGGAGATTGTGTTGTCACCACAAGCCAAACGTCATCGGCGTATTGTAACGACAGCTATTTCCGCGCTTTGTTATTCAAGAACAAGGTATTCGAACCTATTTCAAGTTCGTATGGGTCATTATTTCAGCTGCGCAAGAACCCCCAAGCGACCTATTGAAGTCGCCCATCAACTCGGAATGTCAGTCTCCTACAGTTCAATCGTCACCGCCCTTGAAACCATCGCCGAGTCAGTCAAAGCAGCTATCCGAATGATGGCTATACAATATCCATCTTTTTTTATCTCATTTGACAACATGAATATCTTTGCCCGAGTAAAAGGAGAACGACTGCACAATCAAGAAGGACTGCGCAATCTTACTTCGGCATGGGTCGGCATAAACCCAGAATCCAAAGCCAAGCACATGCTTACCTCCGCCGATGTCGATGCATCTCGAGCAAGTCGCCTCCAAACCTCTGACCTCCTCCCAAATGCAGTGGACATGAAGAGGAATCTCAAAACATCTCAATACGGCATCTTCAGCGCTTTAAACGCATATTTTGGAGACGAACTGAAAGTATATACTACCGCAGATGGAGAGCAGCTACGTTTGGTGACTATTCCACGGATTTATCCACTCCCGCTACAAAAAACCGTCGTTTACACCTTTCCCTGCTTCGACAAGAACGAAGCCATCATCTCGGAAGTCACGGATATCTTGAAAGGAATCGCGCAGCAAATGAATCTACAACATGAAGATCTCCAGGATAAGAAGGTGATGCATAAAGGGGATTGGCTTACGGTCCGCAATATGGGGTATCACCCTTTAAATATGAGTTCCCTAATGGAGTAGATCCGCCATTGAGGAACAAGCGGAGAACTCACCTGAAGATCGACTCAACTATGTGGTGCCTGTCACCGGACTATTTCACTTTCAATGGACCATCATCGGTCTAATTTTTCGAGCACATGAACGGCGGAATGATGAGTTTGGTTCGTTGGTTTATTGGATGAATTGGATAAAGAGAAAACCCAATATGTGGGATATGAAAACAAAGAAAGTCAAAGACTTTCACAAGTCCAGCTCATTTCTACTTCACCTAACGGATGCACATATCCTTGCCGTAGTGGCAACGGAGTTGAACGTTGACAATTGGGAGGGGATCCGTGAAAAGATGGTATCGGTGAACTGGCGGAAGACAGTTGAGGCTGTTTCGAAACGGATAAGTGATCCGGGATTGGTATTTAAGTTGAGGCAAGAGAAGGAAGAAGAACGGGATTTGGTTTATGAGAATGCAATACTTCTACTGCAGCAAGGGCTGGTTTATCGCCGGTTTTGTCAAGCAATAAGGGCCGGAGATTCTGGATGGCTCGGACATTGCGTGAAATTCTTCACCATTTGGCTTCAAAATGATGACCCAAAGTGTGGCAAACTCTCGAATTATCGAGCGGAGTCGGTTCATTTGATGTCATGTCTGCTTCATGAATGGTCTGGCGATTTTCGAACCCATTGGTTCGATAATAGTTTGGTAAATCCATCGGGATCTCCAAAAGGATGGATGCCGGATGATCAATTTGGAGAGTTAGTTGTCCGGGAAATGAAAGGCAAATTCAGTGCAGTCAATGCTAATTACTTCCGAAATATCTTGTCGAGGCAAGTCATGTGTAATAGGAGTGTACGGGAGAGTATTTTCAAAGATGCCGGCGCTCGCGAAGGATATCAGCATTCCTCAGCAGTTAAAGCTGACTCTGATGTCAAAGCTCTCACAGAAAAACTTCTCCGTGAACGAGTTTTTAAGAAGTTCCCCGGACGGACTCGATGTTCCGACGACGCCAGACTTCCGATCACCTCATCAATCGATATTTTTGGTTTGGGCTGCGCTAAAATCGCGACTGGTTTCATTGTGGAAAATTACCAAAATAGTGTGTTAAAAAAGAATGATGGGAGGAGAAGGGATGAAGAAGAGGAAGAGGAGGAAGAAAGTGAATCCGATGATGAAATAGGTGAAGCTACTCAGGCGGAGGTAGATTGATCAAGCGGCGATAGATTAAAAATAATAACGGAGGGAATCGTATAAATTATATCAGAGATGTTCCGCTTTTGATACTCTCCTCTTTCACTCTGTCCTAGCATCTCGACGTCCTTCGTGATTCATAGTCTTCAAACCATCCAGGATCATTCTCACGTATTCGTTTCATCGGGAGTTTGATTGTAAAACGAGAGATTGTAGAGATAATGGATACAATATCATCAGTGTCCTCATTCTTATCCCCGAGAGATTTCGGAGGATGTGGAAGGAGGTTTGGTACATTGCCAATTGAGTTGCGGGGCAAGCTGTTGGGTTGAATGTCGGCAAGCGGAGACCTACTCGCCGCGATCGAAGCGGTTGGTAATGAAAGGGCGGCTGCATTGAACACTGGACGATATGATGGCATTGGAATTCTGATCTCCGGGAGGAATCGTTCAAGGCATGCCGGCTTCGGGATAGGACGTGGAAGAGTGGCAGGACGCAGGAGAGCGGATTTGGGACGATGAACAGTTGATTTTCGAGATTTGGGCTGGAGATGAACCGAAGATGCAATACTCTCGAGGACTGCCGCAAACAAACCGGAAAGGTGAGGAGTAAGAAGGCTTTGAGGAAATCGATGACCTGATCTTCCTCTAGAACCGCATTTTCCCAACACCTCCTTGAGATTTTCTTCCGTGGTAATCTCTCGAATGTGTTTACGGATCATCTCTATTGCCTCATTCCCCAGAATCATTGTCGGATGAAGATATGATTCGGTCGGGGTAATATGTTGTCGCCAATCTTGTAAGTCCGCTACGAGGAGATTTAACCGTTCTTCATTGACTGGTGGACCGCGTGTTTTCAGAGTTTTGTTCGGAACGGCCGAGTTCTGCGGAAGGTACGGTAGATAGGCCAAGGTAATTGCGAGAGGTATTCCGAGGACTGTTGGAGGATTGTTGAGATCGCCGGTGTTGATCAAATGTTTCATCATACAATTGTCGCAGTCGGGATTGGGGTTGTCGAAGAATATTTTCGAATCCTGAAATGCCGCGAGGAAGGGTCTGTGCCGACAGCCTGTTGTATTTATTGCCCATTTGACCGCAGGCACTAAAACACTTTCATTCTTTACTTTCTTTTTTCCCTTTTTGCTCAACACAGGTCCGTGGTACATCAGCGGCAAAAACTGTTCGATGGTAGCCCAATTCTCTTCGGTTACTGGAAGACTGAAAATGGGCTTCGGAACATTCGTGGGGGTATGATGTTCTTCGTCTGGATCGTCTGGATGATCGGGAGTGGTTGTTTCTTTCCCCGATAGGTTGGCTTTAGACAGAAAAACTTCTCCGTGAACGAGTTTTTAAGAAGTTCCCCGGACGGACTCGATGTTCAGCCTCCGTACAAACTACAATCCTTGTGGATTCATCATTCAGTCCATCTGTGGTGATAGATTTTGCTTTAGAGTCGACAGCACCGGTGTACGCGCGGATGATTTGGCATTCGTCGGATTGCAGGATCTTTGGGAGTTTTCTACGCAGCCATTGAGCGATTGCGTTGGCTTGAATACGACTGTCAACAAAAAGCAAAGTCTGAGGTATGTCCGCTGCTGAGATGATGTCCTTCGGAATCAGAATACTGAGGTCTTCAAAGCCTGGTTGACGAATCGGAGCATAAAATTGGATCAAATTGTATCGCCGAATCGATTCTTTGACGATGAGTGGATCGCGTAATCGAGCGCCCTTTTTGGCTTCCGTAATGCCGACCGGCGTGAGAGTCGCAGATAGCGCAATAAAAGGAATGTCCGACAACAGTTCCCTCAAAGTACCGGTCATTTTATAGTATGGGCGAAATTTTCCCCAGTTCTTGATGCAGTGACATTCATCAAGTGCCACAGCAATCAATTTCTTTTTAAAGGGATGATTGGCATCGGGAATGACTTTTCGGAGAAAGTACGAGTCCTCCAAGAACAAAATTTCGGGTGTTGCATAAACTATTCGGAACTCGCCATTGAATGCTCTCTTCAATAATAATGGATCTGTGGTGACATTCTCCGCGGTCAAGGCGACACTGCACTTCGGGATGACTTTGTTCAAGTTGAGAGTCTATGGAGAGTCAGCTTGAATCTATTGGAACATTTACCTGATTCTCCATCAGTGCTACGAGTGGAGACACAATCAACACAATGGCATCGGGCGTCGCAAATTGGAGACTCTGAAAGATCAAACTCTTTCCGCTTCCTGTACCGGCAATAACGATGGTATCTCTCTGACGCATAAGGATATTTTTGATTGCTCTGATTTGCCACGGATAAAGATCGCGTTGGAAATGGTGTTCCGTTCGATTGCGGATAGTTTGGAGTCTCTCCTCGGGTATTCCGATTGACGACATTGGTATTTGTAATGGAATGTGGAATGTGGAATGTCGCGTCTGTTCAGACGCGTCTTAATGTGGGAATTTCACGTGCTCCGCTCCGCATTAACTTTCGGAAGACCCAGCGGAGGTCAAAGCGGACATCACAAAGTAAACTTACACATCGCGAAATAGTTTCTGATAATGTCTTGATTTAGGGAATGTATATTTATTTGATCCACAAATAGATTATTTAACCTCAGATAACACCCAAAAATGAGAAAAACAAATGAAATAAACAATCATCCCCGCCCAGCCAAATAACAACCCTCGCATTTGGATTTACCTACCCACACAAACCATCCTCTTACGTTTCTTTTTCTTTTTCTTTGTCTTTGTCTACAACCTCTTTCAATTTCTCCTCCGCTGGATCAATGTTCTCATCCCCCAGATTTTCATGCGCATCCAACTCGTCCTCACTCATCCCATCCTCACTACTAACCGCCTCTTCTTCGTCATCGTCATCATCAAGATCAAAGTCCGGATATCTTTCACCAGTCTTTGGGTGATCGTTTCCCATCTCAACACCGGGGAAGGGGACGACGTCGACACAGGAGACGTTGACGGAGGAGACAGATTTAGCGGGGGATTCAGGATTAGACATCGAGCGGACACGTGCGGTTGCGTGGAAGCCTTTGACGCCGGCATCGAGGACCGGATGTTTCTTGAGCTCACGGACGTTGCGGCGGAGGGATTGTTCATTCTCCTGACGAGTACGTAACTCCTTTTGAATGTCTTCGTACATTTTTGCCGCCGCTTCAAGCCCTTTCTTTTCAGCTTCGAGCTCTTTCTCCCGCTTTTTGATCTCTTTAATTTCCATACGTGCCGAGAGCATCAACCCCTCAAGGCGTTGAATACGTGCTCTTCCTTCGCGGATGTGGAGATATGTTCGACCCCACCAATTGAAATAGGTGAGCTCAGTGGCAAGCGCCGACGCAAGAGGTTGAATGCGTTGTGGGGGGTAGTCAGCAGCGGAGAAGATTGAATCGAATGGAATGTTAGATAAGATATACTTTCATCAGTCATATTCAGCGGGAAGAATTTACCTCAGGAACATTATCTTTCATCACTTTGAGCATAACTTCTTCCGCTCGCTTTTCGTCTGTCTCAGCCTCCTCAACAATGTCTTGTGGGATCCCATCTTTCCAATCAGAGAGAGGATTATCGCATGGAGCGCATGTGGATCCGGTCGATAAAGGTGAGAAAGCAGAGTTTTTTGTTTCGTTATCTTCCTCTGATTCATGATTGCCAGTGGGGAGATGGTCTGACCACTCGGCGAGACTTCTGACTTTAATCATACGAATATGTTCGGGCATGTGTCGTCCGTCATTCGTTTTTGGAGCAGTGAGACTGCCTTCGGTGTACGCAGCATGGAGAATATTTTGTGTAGTATCCGGGTCACTGAGAATGCGTCTGGCACGCCCATGGTTGGGAGCCTGAACGTTGATTACGGCGACAAGAGCTCCGATCATAGCTCGGTGAAGACGAAGAAGAAGCGAGTCCGGAAGTGTGATGCCACGCGTGAGATCATCCTCTGGCCAAAAAGAACCCTGATGGGATTAGCGAATTTAAGCAATCTGGGTCTGAGTGCTTACGTTCTTACCCACTTTCTTGATGTTTGTCACGTACAAGACTTGTCCCCAGTGATGCCACATCCTGTAGACGTTGCCTAGCTCTATTCCTTGGTAGAATTCCCCATCGATTGTCAATCCTTTCAGATGCGTTTCGTCAATTTTCAAGTTGACTATAGTCCTCTTCGCCTTTCTTATCCCATCAGTTAAATTGAGACAGCGGTGTACCTCGCCTTTGCAAGTTCAGCGAGCCAAGTAACACCTGCGGGAGAAGAAATCCATTCCTGAGAGAGTGAATCGGTTGCCGCAATAAATCCATTTTCAATGGAGTCATGAACTCTTCGGAAAGCCTCACCGTATTTGATTGCTTCCTCCTCTGTCGCCCCAACAAGCTTAGTATTCGTTGAAACAAGTTGGGTGAGCAAATTGCCAAGTAAGCTAGCAGGACATCCTCTTTGATTGATAAAAAAGGTCGCCCAGAACAAATGATTGGCAATGAAAAAATCGTCAGGATCCTAGATCTATTAGCGGAGGAAACAAAGAAGCAATAAGGAGTATACCTTGACACTTTCATATAATTTTGCGGCATCCGGATGTACCAAACTGTGAAGGGGAATACCAGGATTGATACATGTTTCTAACGCCTTGATGATTCCCTCGCTTGTTGGAGGTTTTCCAAAACCGTAATAAGGATTCTTCTTAGATGCTTTAACTTCCATTGTTCGAGTCATGGTAGTGTGAGCGGGGTCTTTTATTTCTACGAATGATTTGGGAGCAGGCGTCGCAGTGGCAGCGGCGGTAAGAGCAGTGGCAGCAGCAGAAACTCGGGGTTTTTTTACGCTTGGAGTAGTTGTGACAGATGGGTCATTTTGATCTTTGCGTTTAACCATGATAAAAGGTGTAACGGGGGTAATGGAAGAAGGGGAAAGAGCTGTCCTGAGGGAGAAATTGCAAGGGAAAAGTGGTGATCGGAACAGTTGTTATTGAAATCTTTATAGAAATTACGCGTAAGAAATCCTTGTTCCGCAACCCTTCGCCCTTGTCCAATTTTGATTATTCCAGCTCCGCTTTTTGAATTTTATGAATCCTGATATCTTCTTTAGTACATATCCAAAAGCTTGGCTCATCTGGATGCTCGGAAGCGTTTATGTAGAGTTGATGTTTTTAGCCCCCTCACTTTCGCCCAGGCCCTCGCTGCGCTCGGTGTGCAACCCTAGCTAGCAGGTAGGG
>VBJK01000464.1:0-507 GCA_005879655.1 Chloroflexota bacterium
TTCACGCCACCCAGTTTCTAGTTCACTCATTTTGCGCTTGATGTTTTCTTCTATATCCTTCATGCCAAATTGTACAAGTTCAACATGCTTTTGGCTTTGAGCACGGCGTTGCCATTTCTCCATATCTTTTTTAAAGTCCGGTGAATTAACCCACTCAGGGAAAATAGAGGCCAGATCCTGTTCTATACGTCGATATGTAGGAAGGTACAGAATTTTATCATTAAAAGAGAACTTAGCAATATGCCTGCTCTTCTTAACCTCTTCCAAAATTTTGGGGAGTTCAGAAGTTTTAGAGTCTTCCACTTCACTGAGAAATTTGAGCAATGTTTTGAAAGGTTCTTCTGCATCATTGTCAAATGTATCGCTCTCAAAAGCCATAAACTTCTCTCTTGAGAAGTATATCTTTTTATTGACAATCTTCAGTAACTCTTCTTGCGTGTAATCTGCCACTTTACCATCTATTTCAGCAGATACCGACTTAAATTCATAGGCGAGCATACGATCCCA
>VBJK01000464.1:591-18675 GCA_005879655.1 Chloroflexota bacterium
CAATGGTGTACCTATTATGCAAACCTTCTATGTGAAAGCGAGACAGTTGAGTAGCCATGATTTAGCTCCTTAACAAAGGAATGTATAACTAGATAAGCTATGTTGATATCATAGCTTATGGGTATATCTTTCGGGCATATGGATTGAACTGATTGAATCTGCCCTCATTATATTCATGCCACATTATAGATCATCTTTAAATTCCTAACGAAGCGATACTAAAAGTAATAATACTTTGGTAGGAAATATTTGTCAAGCCCCATAAGCATTTTCGAGATATTTATATGCAAGGGGTATTTACACAAGAATGAATAGAAATAGACGTATCCAAGCAAACAATGCACTTGCCCCGGCTTTTACTAAAGCCTTCACGTTGCTACTGCTCGCTTGTTTGTTGTATGATGTACCTCACAAGTTCTGTAGCAAATAAGTGTAACGCACCATATTTATGTTTGCTTCCTTTCGTTACGCAAGTTCAGTTGTAACGTCAAAGCGAGGCGTCAGGAGGCCCACGGCCTAAAGGACTCTGTTGGCGCATGACATTAGGATTGGCATGTAGTCAAAACCAGATTGTTTTTGTCACTTCTGCCATATCACAGAGAGCATTATTTGGTCCCAACGGGTCCACCTTCACTAGTTGTGGCATTCTGCCAATGGAGTCCACAGGAGCTGGGGCTTGCGAAAGGGCTAGCGTGAGATGACCAGGTTACTTCCCTATGTGCATCCTCATGTAGAACAGACACTCAGACACAAAGACCAACTATTCCAACTCGCACGGCTCCATAAAGGACCGATCCATCTCATTTTTCCAGATATATTTCGTGAAAATATCGCCTACTTCAAGGCTGTATTTGCTGAACTTGAGCTACAAGCTCGTATCTACTATGCACATAAAACCAATAAGTCCAAAGTCTTTGTGAAACAAGCGCTCAAAAGTGGTATCAGTATTGATGTTGCATCACTGGGAGAATTGACGACGGCACTTGCATGTGGGTTCACCGGCACGCGTATTGGCTGTACAGGAGCCAAAAATCGAGACTTTCTCATTACTGCGCTGCACCATCAATGCTTGATCAGCCTCGATTCACTCTTTGAATTGCAAGAGATCCTGAAGCTACTCGACTTGTGTGCTCTCCCACAGGCTCGACTACTCATACGGGTGAGCGATCCACAGACGCGCGATCGCTCACTAATCCTCAAAGGATCTCGCTTTGGTATCCCACATGCACAAGTACCAATCGTGTGTGAGCTGATCCAGACAGACTCACGGCTCGTTCTGGAGGGATTTCATTTTCACAATTACGAACCCGCTGAAGCAAAGGCGGGTTTCGTTGACGATATGCTGACCCTGATCGAAGATGCCTACACTATGGGTTTGTCGCCGCATGTCATCAATATAGGAGGTGGCTTGCGCACGCCATGGTTAGCCGATTACCGCCAGTGGTCTGAGTTCATCGATGCACTCGCTGTAGCTCTCAAGGAGAGAAAACCGACCGGCACCTGGCGCAATTACAGTTATGGACTCTTTGTCAATGAACGTGGCTTCATTGCTGGTCAGGATAAGATGTTGGGCGAGTTTGTCACTACCGCACCAGCTGAGGTGCTGCGTGACATATTGCTGGATCAGTCGCTACGTGATCGCTCGCTGGCAGATATCCTGCGCGAAAATATGTTTGAAATCATGTTAGAACCTGGCTCTAGTATCTTTGCTCACTGTGGCATCAGTTTTTTACGCGTGCTAGGCGTAAAGAATGCAGACGACGCTGAAAATCTGCTCCTGCTGGATGGAAACACGTATAACCTCTCGGTGTTTATGCGCGAGCAGTTAATGGACCCGCTGCTCATCTCAGCGACTGAGTCTGCTCCTCAACCCTATGGTGCCTACCTCGCAGGAAATCTTTGTAAAGAAGGCGATATGCTCCTCAAACGCAAAGTTCCTTTTACACAGGTACCGCAAGCTGGTGATCTGATCTGTTTTGTCAATACAGCTGCCTACACTTCGGACTTCGAGGACGCCTCCCCACATCAGCATCCTCTGGGGAAGAAGTTTGTCGTTGATATGCGTCAAGGCGCTCCGAGCTTCTATGATGAAGAGGTCTATTCACCGTATTACCTGTAGTGCTTTGTTATAAAGAAGGAATGCGATAATGTTGTACGAACATATCACCGAATTGATCGGAAATACCCCCCTGCTAAAGATTGATCGCGCTATGCATGGACTGCAACACATTGAGCTATATGCCAAGCTGGAATATTACAATCCCTTTGGCTCGTTGAAAGACCGTGTTGCTTATAGTATGCTTAAGGAAGTCCTCGACGAGGGGAAAAGCGGACACAAAACGATTGTGGAAAGCTCAAGTGGCAATACGGCAAAAGCTATGTCCGCTTTGTGTGCTGTCTATGGTCTTCCCTTCAAAACGGTGACGAGCAGGATTCGCTATCCCGAAGTGCGTATGATTTTACATATCCTGGGTGCTCAGCTTGAGGAATTGCCCAGCGTCTCAGAATGTCCCGATCCTTTCGATCCTAATGATTTCCTGGCCGTCGCTAAAAATCTGGTGCAGGCAGAACCAGAGAAATATCACCTGACCGATCAGTACTTCAATCCCAAGAATCCTGAAACGCACTATCAGGGAACGGGCAAAGAGTTGCTTGATGATCTGGGAAAGGTTGATTACTTTATCAGTTTCCTGGGTACGTGCGGCTCTAGTCTCGGTGTTGGCTCCTATCTGAAAGAACGTAATAGCGAGACAAAGATCTTCGGTATCGTCTCTTCTCCGGGTAACGTCATTCCGGGTGGACGTATGTCGAATGAATTATGGGAAGTTGGTTTTTTCGAGCGAGCATTTTATGATGATATTGTAGAGGGCAATATCCAACAAGCCTTGCACGGCATGCTCGAACTGAATCGCAAATGTGGAATACTCTGTGGACCTACCACTGGTTTGAACTATTACGCGGGTCTACAGAGGTTAAGACAGGAAGACGATATCCTGGGGCAAGCAGGAAAAACAGCCAATGCTGTGTTTATCGCCTGTGATCGCCTCGAACCCTATACCTCTTTTGTCAAAAAGTACCGTCCAGACCTCGTCACTCATACCACCTCCATGAAACCGACGGTTGCCAGCCAAGCAGCAGAAAGCATTGCCCAGGTCAGGCATATCCCCCCTTCTGAATTGCATGCGCTATTGCAGAATACCCCTCCGCTGCTTATCGACATTCGTGGAAATTTTACGTATTCCATTGGGCATATCCCCAGTTCCATCAATATGCTCGACGAAATACTGGCGCAACTGATTGAGCAGGGACCTGTGTTTCCTAAGAAAACTCCTATTGTGCTTGTCTGTAGCGTGGGAACCATTGCCCGCAAATATGCCGCCTTCCTGCAAAAACAGGGCTATCAGGCTATGGCGCTGGCAGGCGGGATCGCTCAATGGAAACACGAAGGATATCCACTAGTGAGGACCGCCGATGAGTAATGACTTTTGCGCCCTGCCAACAGACTTTCCGCTCACCAAATACGGGCAAATGATCTTCAGGGAAGTCATACGAAAGATTACAGGCGATGATGTCCTCGATCTGGGGTGTGGTAGTGTCGGACATTACTGGGCACTAGGATATATGGGTCGTATAAAAGGTATTACCTGTGTCGATTACTCAGCAGCCAATATCGACTTGCTCACCTCCACGCTTGCCACACTTACCCCTGAGTTTTTGCAGTTCTATTACGACGACACGATCCAATTTTTACAGGCAGAACAATTCCTGTCTCCTAACTCAACATATGAAGAACTTGCAGAGCAACTTATTACGACCTGTACACGTGCGCTGGTCGCTGATTTCAAACAGGACCTCTCCTTTCTAGGCACGTTTGATACTGTGCTTGCGCTTGAAGCAATAGAGTGTGTGGACACACAGGAGGAGTTTCTGCATGTCGTGCGCGCTATTCATCAGCTATTAAGGCTAGGTGGAGTCTTTGCTGGTGTTATCACTCCCTATGATACCAAGAACGCATACGCTCAAATGTTTATCGATCGCGGGGTCTCAGGGTCCGACCAATGGCGACGCACATCTACAACTATTCACAATCGCTTCTTATCTATGCCATCAAAGGAGCCTCCCCATTATGACCACTACACAACACGCATGCAGGAAATACTTTCCGGCGCTAGAGCAGCAGCCGGAAGTTATCTACCTGGATAGTGCCTCTACCACGCAAAAGCCGAGCAGTGTGCTGGCAGGCATGATGGAGTATTACCAGCGGTACTGTGCTAATGTCGGAAGAGGAAACTATACATGGGCACAAAAAGTTACAGATGGTATTAGCAGCGTGAGGGAAAAAGTAGCGACCTTTCTTCATGCCCATCATGTCTCAGAGATTGTCTTTACCTCTGGTACGACAGCGGGGATCAATACGATTGCCTATGCCTGGGGCCTCCACAATTTACGGTCAGGAGATGAAATCCTGTACTGTCCTGATGACCATAAAGCCAACGTGCTGCCATGGCTCCATCTACAAGCGCTGTTGCAGCGTTTTGGTACCATCATTCACCTTATCCCTTATAGCATCATGCCTTCAGGGGAGATTGACTACGAGGGGTTGCGTGCTAAAGTCAGCAGTAAAACGCGCCTCATCACTCTGACCCATATCCACAATGTATTTGGAGCACTGAATGATATTGCCCGTATCCGCACACTTGTTGGCAAGGAAATAGTATTATCCCTGGACGCTGCACAAAGTGTCGGGCATCTTGCGGTTGACGTACAGGAGTTAGGTGTAGATTTTCTCTCGTTTTCCGGGCATAAGATGTTTGCTGCTCCAGGTACAGGGGTATTATGGATTCATACGCGTATTCATGATCAGCTTGCACCATTCCTTGTTGGCGGCGAGCAAGAGATTGCCTCACCTTCCGGTGCAGGAGAAGCATATTTACCAGTACATGAGATGCCCCATCTGCTTGAAGCTGGCACGCTGAATATCCCAGGACTGCTCTCTCTTGGCAAAGCAATAGACTTCATCAATGATGTCACGCTGACCACCATTGAACAACATGGGAAAACGCTAACTTCCTATCTCTTACGCCACTTACAGCAACTGCCAGAGGTAATATTCCTGCCCGGTATTGCTTATAGTCAACGTCCTCTAGGCTATGGCATCCTTTCTTTCTATTTTGAAGGATATACAGCCAGCGAACTAGGTTTTATACTCAGCTCCCACAATATCTATGTGCGTGTGGGTACCCACTGCACCAGGGGCCGTGCAGCCCAACAGGACTCAGTGAGAATAAGTCTCCATGTCTACAATACAACTGAAGAGATAGACACTTGTATGGCGATTTTACAACAGCTTACAAATGCACGATAAGAGGTAAGCATATTCATCCAAAAGCAGCTATTGCGGAGAAAAGCGGAGCAGGAACTCATCTTGACACCCCGGTAAGATAGTGCTAGCATGGGTGCGTCACTTGACACATCCTAGGGCTTATAGGGAGCTTGCAATTAGGTAAATGTGTCAACCGAGGAGTATACTGTAGTGAAAATTCACGAATATCAGGCCAAAGAGATACTGGCGCGCTACGGCATTCCGATACAGCCCGGAAAAGTTGCCTATACGCCAGAAGAGGCCGAAGCCATTGCCCGCGAACTTGGCGGGCCTGTTGTCATCAAAGCCCAGGTCTACGTGGGTGGGCGCGGCAAGGCTGGCGGTATTCAGTTCGGTGATACCCCAGAGCAGGCACGCGCAGCAGCGGCAAAAGTGTTGGGTATGGATATAAAGGGGTTGCAGGTCGAGAAGGTTCTTGTTGTCTCCAAGATAGATATTAAAGAAGAATACTACCTGGGCATTATCCTTGATCGCAAATCACAAACCCCTATCGTTATGGTCTCCAAAGAAGGTGGTATCGACATCGAAGAGGTGGCCGAAACGGCACCGGAAAAGATTATCAAGTATCCCATCGATATGCACTGGGGTCTGCGTCCCTTCGAGGCGTACGATATTGTGGCGCGAGCCGGTCTCCCTCATCAGGTCGTCAAGCAGGCAGGACCTATTCTTACGGCCCTCGCTAAAGCATTTATCGAGAGTGATGCCAGTCTGGCAGAGATTAATCCGCTGGCGCTGACTGCCGATGGTAAGGTACAAGCAGCTGATGCTAAGATCTTGCTCGACGATAATGGTCTGTTCCGCCATAAGGAATACGCTTCCTGGGCCGAGTCGGAGGAGTCTAACCCGATTGAGTTTGAGGCCAAGAAAGCTGGTCTGACGTATGTCAAGCTGGATGGCGATGTTGGGATCATCGGCAACGGCGCTGGACTGGTGATGACGACCCTCGATATGGTGGCGCGTGTCGGCGGCAAACCGGCGAACAAGGCACTGACCTTTGTAGCGCGTGATCCGCAGGTGAAGGGCATCCTGGTCAATATTTTCGGCGGCATTACACGCGGTGAAGAGGTCGCGCAAGGTGTGATTATGGCCCAGGAACACTTGCCCAAGGGCATGCCTATTGTCGTACGTCTCTCCGGTACCGGAGCAGAAGAGGGACGGGCGATGCTCAAGGACGCTGGACTTGACTGGGGCAAGGATATGCGCGATGCGGCACAGAAGATCGTTGCTGCGCTAAATGCGAAGGGATAGAGAAGAGCATGAGTATTCTACTAGATCGCACAACGCGGGTCGTCGTGCAGGGTATTACCGGACGCGAGGGTCTCTATCACACCCGCAATATGATCGCAGCTGGCACCAATATTGTTGCTGGCGTGACGCCTGGTAAAGGGGGACAGACGGTTGAGAACATTCCTGTGTTTGATACCCTCTCCCAGGCCAAGGCCGCGACTGATGCCAATGCGAGCTGTATTTTTGTACCGCCAGCAGGTGCTGCGGATGCTATTATGGATGCTGCCCATGCTGGCATTAAACTGATTGTCTGCATCACAGAGGGTATTCCTGTGGTTGATATGACGCGGGCCATGCTGGTCGTGCACGAGAAGGGGGCGCGCCTGATCGGTCCTAACTGTCCAGGTATGTGCACACCGGGGCAGGGTAAGATCGGCATTATTCCCTATAGCATCTTTACACCGGGTCCTGTGGGCTTCATTTCGCGCTCTGGTACACTGACCTATGAGGTCGTTGCCTTGCTCACAGAAGCGGGCATCGGTCAATCGACCTGTATCGGTATTGGTGGTGATCCCATTATTGGCTCGACCTTCGTTGACTATCTCAAGCTGTTCGAGGCTGATGCGGGGACCCGCGCGGTAGTGATGTGTGGCGAGATTGGGGGGAGCGACGAAGAAGATGCCGCAGAGTATATTAAGACCATGAGCAAGCCAGTGGTCGCTTTTGTCTCCGGGCGTACTGCACCTCCGGGAAAACGCATGGGACACGCCGGGGCCATCATCTCTGGCAATACTGGTACCGCTCAGGGCAAAGTTGCAGCACTACAGGCTGCCAACGTGCCAGTTGCTGACACTATTTTCGACATTCCTACGCTTGTAAAGAAAGTACTGTAAAAAGTCAAGCCGACGTAGGAAGAACGAAATGGAACCGGATAGTGGCTGAGAGGTCTCTATTCGGGTACCATTGTTTCTACTGAACGAAGCTATCTTGATTGGAAATTGTGCAATGACTACAGCCCTTATCTATGATCCCATATTTCTGGAGCACATTACACCGCCCGAACATCCAGAACGACCACAGCGACTGGAAATGTCCTATAAGGTGCTGGAAGCGCTGGGCTGGTCAGAACGCGAGGGACTTGTACAACTGCCGCCCCGTGCTGCAACCATCGATGAGTTGTCAGCAGTGCACGAGCCGTCTTATATTCAAGCAGTAGAGCGGGCTAGCCAAAGAGCAGCAGAAGAACAAGCAGCTAGCGGGCGTAGATCCATCTTTTTTGCTACTGATACCTATGTCTCTGCAAAATCATACGAGGCGGCATTAAAGGCAGCTGGCGCGCCACTTACAGCTCTTGACGCGATCATGAAAGGCGAAGTGCATAATGCCTATTGTCTGGTACGTCCACCGGGGCATCATGCCGTGGCCGAAGCTGCGATGGGCTTCTGTCTCTTCAACAACGTTGCCGTAGCGGCTCGTTATGCCATTGATCATTATGGACTTGAGCGCGTGATGATCATTGATTACGATGTGCACCATGGCAATGGTACGCAGGAGATGTTCTACGAAGATCCACGCGTCCTCTATTTTTCTGTGCATCAAGCCCCCTTCTATCCTGGCACGGGTCTGGCTGACGAGCGCGGAGCTGGCGAGGGCTTAGGCACAACCATCAATGTGCCATTGCCCGCAGAGACGATCTTTGATACGTACGAAGCAGTATTCCGCCAATTTATGGCACCAGCCGCCGACCGCTTTGATCCGCAATTGATCCTGGTCTCAGCTGGCTTTGATGCGCACTGGGATGACCCACTTGGCGGGATGTACATCTCCACCGCAGGCTTTGCCAAACTCAATCAGATCATCATTGATCTAGCTAATACGCTCTGTGCTGGTCGCTTGGTCATGATTCAGGAGGGTGGGTATAGCCTGGAAGCTGTCTCGTCCTGTGTCGCAACAAGCCTTAACTTGTTATTGGGGGACGATGCAGCCGTTGACAGTCTTGGTGTTGCGCCACAGCCACTCTATCACATCAATACTGATGTACTGATCGCCGAACTGCGCCGCATTCATGGGCTGACGGGCTATCGTATGCGCAATAAAGCAAAACCGGATATTGAACGTCTACGTCGCGAGGTCAAGGGACCAGAGACTGAGAAGGGAAAGCCTGGGTAGAACGTATGCCATACAGTGCAAACCACGTGCGATTGCTGACCAGTAGTGATGCACTCTCGGTTGAGCGGCTCTTACGTACGTCCGAATATGCCTATCAACGCTTTACGCTTGATGAGCTACCGTTGACACTCAAACGTTATCCCACAGTAGGTGTATTTCATAATACTTCGTTGCGTGGTTTCCTGCTTTCGCAAGTCATCAATCCACCTTCCGCGTGGATTGGCGGCTTTGGTGTTGGTTGGGGGGAACACAAACAATACATCGCGCTACTCGATCTACTACTGGAAGAACTGGTCAAACATCTCCTCACGCGTAGAGTGCATTACCTGCATTATTCTGGCACCGACGTTGATCAGGACTGGTTACGTTCAGTCTTGTTGGTACGTGGTTTTCAGCCTTACCGCTACCTCCATTCCTATGACAAATTTGGCTATGATATACCCACAAATGGTAATCAGCAGGTCATTGTGCGGCCAGTGCGTCTGCTCTCGGAGAGTGGGAAAGTGGGAGATATGGCGGCACTGCTGGCAATTGAAGCGGCCTGCTTCGACGATCTATGGCGTCATGACGCCACCGCATTTGCTGACATCGCCACCACGAATCCTTACTTTGTGGTAGCCGAGTTGGATGGTCAGGTCGTTGGCTACCAGTTCAACACGGTTGAAAGCGATGATGGCTATCTCATCCGTATCGCCGTGCATCCATCGGTCGGTGGCCAGGGCATTGGTGCGCGTCTCATGGCGGAAGCCATCCGTTTTTTTGCCGAGGCAGGCGCATCACATATTCTGCTCAACACACAAGACGACAATGTACATGCACATCGCCTTTATGAGCGGTTTGGGTTTATACGTCTGCGACAACGTGGTTTCGTCCTGCGCAAAAACTTGTAGGGGGAAAGCCCCTATCCTTGAAAGGAGGGGAGGGCAGGGTCCAAACCGAGAAGATAATAGACCATAAGGTCCTTCTCAATGTTTTTCACTTTCAGTGGGAAGGGCTGTCCTACCTTGACGCGGCGATAGACCTGCCTATAGGTTGGCTCATTGATCAGGATATTATTATCTGTTACATGGTTCTGTATACGTGAAGCCACATTGACTACATCGCCAATAGCCGTGTAGTTCTGCATGCGTTCCTGCGAACCCACATTTCCTACCGTGGCCAGACCTGTATTCACGCCAATACCAAAAGAGATACGCTTTTCCGGTGGCAAAGAGCTTTGATAGCGCTGTACAGCCAGGCGCATTTTCCAGGCAGCACGCACGGCACGTAATGCATGTGTCTTTTGTAGTAATGGCGCGTTAAAGATGGCCATCACTGCATCACCAATAAAAGCCGTGAGCGTCCCTTCCTCTTCCCAGATGGCCTCGCATATAATGTCGTTATAACGATTGACCAGATTCATCACATCTTTAGGAGCCATCTTAGCGCTCATACTCGTATACCCACGAATGTCAGCGAAAAGCACAGAGATCTCTTTTGTCTCGCCACCCAGGTTGAGCGTGCGAGGATCTTTAATGAGCTGTTCGACTACTCTGGGATGCACATAGCGTTCAAACATCAGGCGAATCTTCTTCGCTTCCTCTTCAGAGCGCTTGAGTTGTGTACGGTCATCAATGACGAGCGCGGCCCCAATGTGTTGCCCTTGCGTATCGCGTAATGAAGAGATGTACAAGTTGAGATTGAACTTGCCCGCATCACGTCCAGGAATCTCGCAATCGACCGAAATGAGCACAAAGGTGCCGTGCTCGTGCAGCTCATAATTGACGAGTGCATCATGGAAAAGTTCCACTAACCCCACTTGCGGCAGCAATTGGAACGCAGTCGCATAATGCTGGTTGATCACTTTTCTTTTATCAAGATGTAAGATAACACCGGCTGCTGCATTAAAAGTCGTCACAATACCAGAGGGGTCAACGGTAACTACGCCATTGGCAATAGAAGAAAAGATATTGTCCATATATTGCTTCTCCTCTTTTACCTGCTGGGTCGCTTTATCCAGATCGGCAAAGAGGCGAGCATTATCGATAGCAATAGCGGCTTGATTACAGAATGCTAAGAGGAGGTCGAGATGTTTGGAACCAAAAAGATTGTTACTCGTACGACTATCAACATACACTGCACCAATACAATGGTCTCGTACAATTAAAGGAGTACACATCAGTGAGTGAATACCATACATGATAACACTGCCCTCACTATCGATGTTTTCAAGCACATTATGTATCAATATTGGCTCTCGTTGGGTAATTACGCGTTTTACAGCGCTGCGGCTAATGGGTGCAGTCGCAAATTTACTCTCAGAGAGAGAGCGGGCTTTTTTATCACGGGCGACGGCAAATATCAGCTCGCCAGTAGTAGGATTGAGTAACGTGATATAGCCACAATCAGCCCGCACAAACTCAATAACGCGATCCATGACCAGGCGCAAGACTTCTTCCAGCTTGAGGGTTGAGTTGAGTGTACGAGCAATGTCAGCGAGAATACTCTGCTCATCGCGCTCTTGTTTGAGCGAGGTAATGGTTTCCATTGCTTCGGCGGCATAGGGAGTTGCTTCACCTCTTTGCTGTTGCAGACCCTGGAACAGGCCCTGAAGGATATGGCTCAAACGGCTCAGTTGCATGTCGGCATCACGGCTAACGCACAATGCCTCACTGAGTAGCCGTACACGAGGATCGCTACTCTCATGCGCATAGGTTCCCTCTACTGCTATATCTAGTTTCTCAGTCTGCTTATGCAATTCTTGCGAGACACGCCACAATACATCGCTTACCTTACGCAAGTCATTACTCGTTTTCGATACCGAATCAAGAGGTTCAGTCACCGCATTTTCTCCATCTAAAATAGGACAAGTGCTCTTATTGTCAACGGCACTTATAGCTTAAAAAGTGTACTGTGGCGAAAGAAGTTTGTTACTAAATTTTCCAAACCAAATATTTAACGTAAACTCCAGAACTTTTTGGTGCAAGAAAAAAGGCATGTATGCTTCCGTGAGAGATCACCTTGCTTACCAAATTATAGCATAGCTATTTTGCTATGGCGTTAAAGACCTTGCTGCTCTTTCAGGTATTGGGCAAAGGAGACAGGGCTAAAACCAAAATCGCGTTCAACGCTATTAAGCTCGGTGGTGTTATCGAAGGTTAAGAAGGCCATGGCGGCTCTGGTTAAAGGGGGTTTGGGCAAGACGGCCTCCATGGCTGCGGCACCAATACCTACCAGGGGCGTTGGTGCATAGATCTTGAGGCGACTCTTCCTCATGGTACGCAGTAGCAAATCGACAATCTCACGAAATGAGTAGTACTCTGGACCACCAATCGTGTAGATCTTGCCCGTTGTCCGTTCAGGTTCAGCCAATACTTTCAGGATCACAGTCACCACATCCTCCACATAGATTGGCTGGAACATAGTCTTACCACCACCAATTAATGGCACGACGGGAGCGTTCTGGATCAGTTCAGTCAGCCCTTTGATGAATGGGGCATCTTTACCGAAGAGTACTGATGGCCGCATGATGGTCCAGTCCAGGTTGCTATCCATAAGTATCTTCTCTGCCAGGTAACGCCCTTGCATATAGCTGCCGGGTTTAGCGGGTTTTGTTCCCAATCCACTAATTTCGATGACGCGCTTTACCCCGGCATTCTGAGCGGCCTTAATGAGATGGGCGGTACCCTCAACGTTTGTTTGTTCGTAGTGGTAGCCAGGAGATTCCTTATGGTCTGCGGTAATAAATGCGGCGTGGACAATCGTCTCAATGTCGCGTACCGCTTCTGTTAATGTGATAGGCTTATTTGTTGCTTGTTGTATGTTGCGCACAAGGCAACGTGGCCGTTCTCCCTGCGTGACCAGGCGAGCGACGAGGTGGCGTCCAATGTAGCCTGTTGCGCCAGTGATAAGAATCGTCATCGGTGACTGCCTTTCCAGGCTCTACCCTATTTCGTAGTGCGTACATTTTACCACACAAAGATGGACTTCCTCGTCATGCTTGATCTTGGGGATGCAATCACCCAGGACCAGATAACCGAGCGCGACAAGTTCTTTGCCAAGGCGTGCCAGCTACTCTCTCCCCCGGACGAAGGCGAGACCCTCATCAATCCTTAGACCGTGGATCAAAGGCGTCACGCAAGCCATCCCCCAGGAATGAAAAAACTAGCACAATGATTGCCAGTACGGCTGATGGTAACAGCGCTTCCCAGGGATGCGTACTCAGATAAGTCATACCATCTGATATCATCAAGCCGATACTGGAACCTGGTGGCTGTACCCCCAGACCGAGGAGGCTGATCCCGGCCTCACCGATAATAGTATGGACCATATTGAGTGTTGAAGCAACGATCACAATGCTAAAGAGGTTGGGGATAATATGGCGTATGATAACACGAAAATCACTTGTACCCATGGTACGAGCCGCTTCGATAAACTGCTGCTGCTTGAGCTGTAGCGTCTGCCCGCGTACATAACGTGCCATGGTGGGCCATGTCGTGAAGGCCAGGGCAAATGAGACCAGTAGCAGGCGAGCGTTACCATTTGCTCCAATAAGCGGGAGTTTTCCCAGCGTGACATCTGCCTGTGTGCCAAAGATGCCCGTGAGCAGGATGACAAATAGCAGGCCGGACGCCGATGGTGATGCCCAATGCCAGGTCTACGATTTCAACGATGACCGAAACGGAGAGAGAAATGAGCATCCCTTGCATTAAACGCGCTAATAGATCACGCCCAAGCGCATCGGTCCCCAGCCAATATTGGGCGGAGGGACCTTCATCTGTGCGGTTCAGTTCTTGATGGGTGAAGCTATGATAGCTGTCTGGCGAGAGGGGACCGTTTAAGGGACTATTATAGACATTGCCAACGTGCTGGTAAATAAGGGGTCCGCAGAGTGTAATTAGCACGAAAAGCACGATAATTCCCAGGCAGACCATGGCTCGCCTATCTCGTCGCAATCTTTTCAATGATACTCCTCGCGGAGTGGCTGCCTTCTTTTCCTGCTGCTGATCCGCTAGAGAGCTGTCCTCTCCTGTCACTGCCGTCGCCAATATCTCTGGAGATGGTGAGAGGAGTGCGGCATCAGGGAGTCTGGCAGCGTCTGGGTCTGGCTCATGCGCATTCATGTGACGTACCCCCTTTTACTCTGCTTTGATGCGCGGGTCTATGGCGGTGTAGAGAAGATCAGAGATCAGGTTCCCAATGACCACACCTACCGCTAAAATGACCGTTGTCGCTTGAATAACTGGATAGTCCAGATTGGTAATGGCATCAAGCGTGATGCGAGCAATACCGGGAATAGAGAAAATGTATTCAATGAAGAATGCACCTGTCACCAGAAAGCGTATCGAAAGTCCTATGACAGTGGCCAGCGGTATCAGTGCGTTGCGTAGGCCATGGCGATAGATAACGGTGCGTTCGCTGAGTCCTTTTGCACGTGCTGTACGGATGTAATCCTGGTATAGTATTTCAAGCATACTTGTGCGTGAGATGCGTGCAAAATAGGCCATTCCTGCTGCTGCATAGATCAGAATAGGAGCAAGCTTATATTGCAGATCGGTCCAGCTATAGTACCAGGGTCTGCCCCATTGTGAGTTGGGCCAGCTTATACCGGTTGTTTTGTCGAGCCAGATGATGAAAAGTTGGCAGAGCACTGCAAGTACGAAGACTGGTAGCGCGTAGATTACTAACGCTGTACCCATATTGAGCGTATCGAGCCAGCTATTGGCCTTTATCGCGCACAGAATACCTAATGGCACTCCTATCAATATTTGCAGGAGCAGTGCCCACAGGCTTAGCTCCGCCGATATGGGAATACCCTCTTTGAGAATATCCCAGACTGAGCGATTCTGGTAGCGAAAGGAGAGACCGAAGTCAAAGCGTACAAGATGGGTTAAAAAGTTGCCATATTGTTGATACCAGGGCAGATCTAGCCCATAACTATGTCGTAGTTGTAGCTCCAGCACTTTATCCGGGTGATCACCGAGCATTACACGGATGGGATCACCCGGAGCGAAGTAGCCCATGATAGCGGTAATAAACGTTACCCCAATGATGACAAAGATCAGCCCAATCAGTCTTTTTAGCAGAAATTGAAACATAGCAGATTTCTCTCTACTGTGAAACGTAAATCTTGCTCCACTCATCGGGAGAGATCTGCTGTGCTGCGTTAATAGATAAGTTTTGGATATTTGGTCGAGTCAGTGATTGCAGCTTCTCTTGCCACAGAGGAAGCCAGCCAACATCATTCACGATCTTCTGTTCGGCATCATAATAGAGTTTGAGGCGTTGGGCTTGATCCTTGCTCACATCTGCCTGAGCCAGTTGTTGTTGGACTTGCTGTTGCTCTGATGCAGCTGCGCTCTGGTTCTGCCCATAGTTAAACTGGTTGTAATCTGAACCATTGGAGAAGAATGTGCTAGTCCAATTTTGTGGATCTGGATAGTCGGCATTCCAGCCAGCCTGCCACATCTGTAAGGGTCCGTTGCTACCCTTCGTCGCATTTTGCAGGTCGAGCATCCTGGCGCGAGCAACGATATTAACGTTGACATTGATGCCCAGTATATTCTTCCACATTTGTACGGCGGCGGTGATGGCATCCTTGAAGCCCTGATTTCTGGGATAGAAGGTTAATGTGATAGGTGGCAATGCGGCAACGCTAGCATATCCTGCTTCTCTTAATCCTTGCTCAAGCAGAGTTTTGGCTTTGCTGGCATCTCCCTGGGTAGTTTTGACCCCATCTGGTCCTGTCAGGTCTGGATTGTAGCCTGGCATGTCGCTGGGTACAATATGATTTGAAGGGATAAACGTGTTTTTCAGGGCACTCTGCACAATCAGATCCTTATTGAGAGCCAGGGCAAAGGCTTGACGGATCTTAATCGAATCAAAAGGCTTTGCCAGATAGTTCATGATGATGTAGCGCATCGTTAAAATGGGCGTTTCGCGGAAGCCTGGACTGTGACGTTCCGCTTCGATATTCGCTGCTGGTACCGGCGTAAAGTCGAGCTGGTTAGCCTGGTATGCCTTGTACATGCCATCTAGATCATTATAGAAAATAACTGAGAGACGCTGGAGCTTCGGCTTAGGCCCATAATATTTGTCATTGGGAATCAATTCGATCCCTCTTGTATGAGAGTAGCTTGCTACTTTAAATGGTCCAGCGCCACCACCTTCATCCAGGTGGTCAGTGAACTTTGCACCGTATTTATCGATTAGCTTCTTCTCTACGACATAGGAGGTCGCGTATGACAGGGTTTGTAGGAAGTATGCTGCTGGCTGGCTTAGCACAATCACCACCGTTTGCGGATCGGGGGCCAGCAGGCTTGTACCGATCAGGGTTGGTACCTGCCCGCTGATAATTCTCTTATAGTCTTTGATCAGCGAGAGATAATAGCTAACCGAAGATTTGGTTGCTGGGAGTAGCGCACGATTGATGCTCCACACGACATCCTGTGAAGTTAACGGAGTACCATCGCTGAAGGTCAGATTGGGCTTGAGTTTGAAGGTCCAGGTCAGACCATCGGCAGATTGTTGCCACGAAGTTGCCAGTTGTGGTTTGATGGTCAGATCGGTGTCCAGTGCGACAAGTCCAGTAAATACGGCTCGGATAGGGAAGTGGGAATCCAAATCCTGTGCCAGTGCCGGGTCAAATGTCGCAATATCTCCTACCACAGGATAACGCAAGCTTTGCTTGTCAGACGGCGCTGCTGTTGTTGCGTCCGTAGTAGCCCCCGGCGAGCTACCACAAGCGGTGAGCGCGATGACCAGCATGCAACAGAGGGCTGAGAGCAGTCCGATAACACGTTTTTCCTTCATATTGCCTCTTGCCTCCCATTATCAAAGACATTACTATGCTGACACAAAACGTTATTTATGTCTACTACTAGATATTATAACAAAGTAAGATATAGCCACTTCCTCTTTGTTGTTGCACCAGTACACTTTGCTGCCACACCCTATTATAGCAGATATATGTAAATGATGAGTTATTATTCTCATCGATATACATAACGCTTTACCAGTGGTTTGTTGACTTGGGAATTTCCTTGCTTGGGAAGAAAGAGATGAGGTTTGCTCTCGTTTGACGAAGCCGCTTGTTATCTCTTCTCATATCGAACGCGCTCTTGAATCTTTAGGAAATGCGGAAATTCTTACCTTTGAAAATGAAGTTGTGCGACTGAAAGAGGTAAGAATAAGCTTATTAATCACCGCAACGCCGTCAACGGCAACATAATACGCACAGTCACACCCTCACCCGGAGCACTATTCACCGTCAAACTGCCACCAGCAATAGCCAACAAAGCACTATGTGTAAGGAGACCACCACCAGTTCCGGTAGTGGAGTTACTGGCCGATAGAATGCCAACGCCATCATCGGCAACCAGCACTTCAAGGTGGGGATGGGAGACAGCTTTAAGGGTAAGGTGGAGGCGGCGATGCACATCTGCACCGCGCCCATGGCGTGCAGCGTTGCGCAACGCCTCTTGGACAGCGGCAAAAATCAACTCCGCTATCGCTGGGGGCACCATCTCGTCTATGCGGCTAGCCGTCTCCTCCGAGACTTCCCAATGGACCTCATCAAATGCCTGCTGAAAATCCTGCTTGATCATCGTATGGATCGCGTGTATCATGCCATCGCGCTCAAGCCGATGCGGAGCGCTCGTCGTGGTTGCACGCATCATTGCCGCTAAGCGTCGATGCGCATCACTGATGGTCATAATTGTATCGTTTAATACGCTTTCAGCCTGCACACGAGTAATCAGTTCATTTTTGCCTTCGATAAAGGGATGCAGCGTTTCCAGGCGTAAGAGCGATAGATGCATCTGTGGTAAGATCTCATCGTGCAATACACGTCGTTGTTGCGCACCCAACAACTTCACATCGACAATACGACGGCGTAACAGACCAGCGACAGCGAGCATGGCTTCATGGCCTCGCAAGGTGTCCAGGATACGCTGTCCACAGACATGAGCTAGGTCCATATCCTCGTTGGTGAAAGCTGCCCCATCCTGGCGCGGCCCAAGATACAGTCTAGCAACCAACCCTAATTCATCATGGATCGGTAGTATCCAACAGACAGTTTTCACTCCCTGCAAGGTTATGCTCGCCCGGTATGCTTGCACTCCCGTCGCTTGCGAGGGCTTCTGAACAATAGGCAATCTCGGCTGTGATTGTTTCAGTTGCCCTTCTGCTAGAAGCACAGTTTTTTCTTCTACAACATGTTCAGACTCTGTAACTGCATCGCCGAGTGGCCAGCGATAACTAAAATCACGCCGTACGGGCCTGGCCAGTACACTCAGTCGGGCACACTGCACATCCAACACATCATG
>VBJK01000533.1 GCA_005879655.1 Chloroflexota bacterium
CCCCATCTGAACACGCCTGCGTCCGATGTTGCGCACACCAATTTTGAAGAATACCCCGTTGGCAAGCGCCAGTATCAGTACACCGCCAATGATACATCCTGTTATGGCTAAGAGGATTGTTGTCAGAGTGTCGATTGGAATACCGAAAAATTGGATCATAAGTGTATAGTTGCCTTGAGTGTCTGATAAAAGATCTCGGCTAGCTGATGATAGCCTAGGGTGGAAGGATGAAACCCATCAGAACTAATATATTCAGGATGGCCGGCGATCACGCCCCACTGTTTGTAGAGATCAACAAGCACTACTTGATGACGTTGTGCAACATTCTCAATTGAGACATTATAGGTAATGACCTGAAGCTGTAAGGAATGGACAGTATTCTGGTCATCAGTGCGAAATCTGGGAAGTAGGGTGAGATCTGGTATATTGGCAAGCGCAATATGCACGTGAGGGAAACTGGATTGTAGGCGTATGAGTAAAAATTCCAGATCATGAGCGTAACTATCAATGGGAGTGTTCGCGAGCAGATCATCGACTGCAAGCCAGATGGTTACTAAATCTGGGTGGACATCAAGAGCTACAGGAAGTTCGATGTTGAGGGCATCATGCAGTGTGATGCCAGGAATGCCTAAATTTACAAGGTGGGTCTGGTTACCAAGCTTCTGTGTCAGATCTACAGGCCAATTATCGTCATCAGGATCTTGGGCACCGGTTCCCCATCCGTCAGAAGCTCCTAGCGCTACATAACTTAGATGAGCATTCGGGGCTTGCTGTACACTTAAATGAGTAGGGGAAGGTGTTCCTGCATTCCCAAATGTGCAGGAAGAAATAGCTATAGCCAGAAAAAAGAGGCTTATAGCGAGCTTGTAGCGTTCATGGTGTACACGGTCAAAACTGAACCGTAAGTGCATTTATGGAGAACTCCGTTCTCACTACTAGGGTTGTGAACGAAATTGGACACAGAAAACAAGCTTGGAGAGATTATATCATAGCCATGCTCTGTCGTCGAGGTACTAAAGGGAGATTTGTTTTCGACACAAACCTAATCGAAGATTATGTGTCACCCACACGAAAGTCAAGTTGTGATCACGATTCAATTGCAACATCAAATCGATAATTTCCTGGCTAGTGACGCTGTCCAGTGCACCAGTTGGCTCGTCGGCCCACACAATAGAGGGTGATGTGCAGAGTGCACGTGCAATGGCGAAACGCTGACGCTGTCCACCACTCATTTCTGCCGGTCGATGCTTTCCCCAGCTTTCCACTTTGACCTGTTCAATACTTTGCCATGCCCGCGTGCGAGCTTCCTTAGCAGACACTCCGCTGGCTAGCAGAGGCAACTCGACATTTTCTATGCCGTTGAGCACGGGCAACAAATTGTAGGTTTGAAAAATGAAGCCCATTTGCCTAGCGCGAAAATTCGTCAATTCGCGATCGGACAGGCTGTGTAAATCGTGTCCAACAATGCTAACCGTTCCAGAGGTAATACTATCCAACCCGCTCAGGCAGTTGAGTAAAGTTGTCTTCCCGCAACCGCTGGGACCCATAATAGCGACAACTTCTCCACGCTTGATTTCTACATTGACCCCCCTGAGTGCTTGAACTTTGTGCTTACCAGTAACATACTCCTTTTGTAGGACAATTGCTTAAATAATCGGAACATCTTTCTGATTATGATTATCGTCTGGCAGTGCCATCAAACGTCTGCTCCTTGTATTATCTTTTTTTGCCATAACAGTGCCACCTGATAGAACCACGCCAAGCGGTCGAGAGGGATCTGGATAAACTTGTAAAGCGGGTACCCACTAAGCTGTATACAGCGGTTGTCAGAAAGGTTGAACGGAAGGCGGGGCAAGCCCGCCGCGAAGGCTCGGTCCGCCCCTTCAGAGGGTGGTTCAAGACTTCCGTCAACCGCTGTAAATAATAAAAACAGATGCAGGAGTCATCGAGAAAATGGACACTACCAAACAATTCTGCCCGAATTTGGAGTGCAAGTCAAGAGGAGGAAGTCGGGCAAAGGTGTTGGGTCCTTTGCTATCCCTCTCATAACCCACATTTTTCGTTTAAATCTGTACATCTACATCAATCTCTGCTAAAATAGTAAGCTAGATACCACACCTGTAACCTTGAATGCCAAATGGAATATCAGACTCGCAAAAAATCTCTAATGCTGTCGTTGAGATGACTGTTGGCACCATGCATACTGAAAATCGTCTCTCTCACCCCGCAGGCTTTCATCAGATGCTGCTAGCAGTGTGACAAGTGATCACAAAGAAGAGCAAGAAAGTTAAATCAGGTATAGCACATGGAAACAAGAGAAAATGGTCTGCCAGTCACTGCCCTACCAGTCCAGAAATCTGCTCGACGTCGTATTATCAGGCGAGTACTAGTAACTCTCCTTGTTCTCATCCTGCTTGCGGCGGTGGTGATTGGTGGTATAGGTGTCTATTTCTCAAATGCCATCCTTGAGGTTATTCACTATCTCCCCACGTATTCCCTTCCCGTGACAGAGGTGAGTGCGAACACGGTGACACTTCAACGTACGTCTGATACGCAGGCTCCAGGTGAGTTTGAAATCGATTGGCCTAGTGGGCAGGCTATCGTTGGCCCGATTATTTCCTCGGATGCCAGTACCGTCACACGCCAGTTCCTTCAGACAACGGGTCCCCTCTCTCGTAGCACGTTGACCTTCTGGACCAGGAGGGTGTATTCTGGCAATCTTAAAGATAGCCTGGGACTGACGATCAATGACGTGCAAGTCCCTACTTCGCTGGGGGCGATGCCAGCTTGGTTTGTCCCTGGCAAGCTCACAACCTGGGTTCTGATGGTACATGGCCGTGGGGTCACGCGAGAAGAAGGTCTGCGTGTCTTTCAGCC
>VBJK01000098.1 GCA_005879655.1 Chloroflexota bacterium
TGCCCCCAGGGTCAGCGCTTTAAGCACATCCGTGCCGCGCCGGATACCGCCATCGACCAATACCTCACAGCGACCAGCCACAGCCTCAACCACCTCTGGTAGCGCCTCAATACTAGCAATCGCTCCATCAAGTTGGCGTCCCCCATGATTGGAGACAATAATCCCATGCGCACCATGGTCGAGAGCCAGTAGCGCATCTTCCGCCGTCAAAATACCTTTTACAAGAAGCGGCATTTTCGTCTGAGTGCGTAACCAGTCCACCGTCTCCCAGGTATCGAAGCGATGACGATCTTTATCAGGATGATCCATTTCACCACGATAATTGGCAAAGCTCACATCGTTCACTAGCTCGAAGTTGTTGCGCAGATCGCGCTCACGGCGTCCCAGTAGCGGAGTATCGGCAGTCAGCACAAGAGCACGATACCCACTCTCTTCGGCACGTTGTACCAGACGTGCCGTCACTTCCAGACTACGATGCGTATAGAGCTGGAACCAGAGCGGACCCGTCGCAGCCTTAGCCACCTCTGTTGCCGCGCGAGTAGCCACTGTGCTCACGACCATTAACGTATGCGCCGCCCCAACACCGCGCACAGTCGCACATTCCCCGTCAGGATGAGCGAGACCATGTGCCGCAGTAGGCGCAACCAGAATCGGCATACTAACAGGAGTACCCATAACAGTCGTTTTCATATCAATAACGCTACTATCAACGAGCACGCGCGGGCGTAGACGGATACGCGCAAAGGCAGCACGATTCTCACGTAACGTCGTTTCGTCTTCACTCCCCCCCTGGTAGTAATCCCAAGAGGCGCGTTCAAGACGTGCTTGAGCAAGCGCCTCGTATTCGAGAATATTGATGGGGTCCATATGATATTCCTTTCATCAACAAGGAAATTTGCATAGGCAAAGCCAGTTTCATAACTATTTCTCAACTAAGCCTTAACCTAGTGCAGAACCCCAAAACCCTTTGGGAATGGGAGCATTTGGGGACACCCCAAACCCCGAAAGGCGAGGCTTCGCCAAATGCCACCCCCAATCCCTACCACCTCTCGTGTTTCTGCACTAGCATAAAAGTTCCTCCCATTATGCTATGCTGGTAGTATTCGTCTCCATGGTATTCATTGACAAGACAAGAGCGGTGTATTTCTATGTTTTAATTGTAAGTGGATCTAAGATAAGAAGCAATACATAATAAAAAGGTATTAAGGTTCTGTCACCTCTTCAGAGTACGCGCATGATGACAGAGGTTGATTGGACGAATGGGAAAACGAGCGCTACGAGTACACGTTTTGGTATTGGGCGTACGAGGTGAGCGAGAGCAAGTGAATATTTCTCTTCTTCCTCTTCGTATTCAAAAGAAAAGGAACTCTCGCTCAGGAAGGTCTCGTGTGCTAAATTCGGAACAGCTTATTATGCATCAGAAAGATAGTCTCTTAGAACTGAATGGCTTTTTGCTCCAGGCTGGCGATCAAATAGCCATTCGTCTTATTGGCACCTGGGTTTGTGGGACCATAGCTCATGACCAGTGGGGATGGTACTTGCTCACAAGAAATGACACAGGCATTCGTTTACAAACAGGGCTTTCAGCTCGCCTGCTCTCGCTCTCACCTGACTCTTTGCCATTGCTTGCCTGACGCAAATGTATAGAAAGGGAAGTGAAGGGATGAAGTATGATGGCTTGGCTTGTTAGAGAGAGCCAGTCCATCATACTTCATCTCTTCACTTCCCTGCCTGGTGCATAATCCCAAAACGTTTTGGGGAATGGGAGCATTTGGGGACACCCCAAACCCCGAAAGGCGAGGCTTCGCCAAATGCCACCCCCAAGCCCTACTCCCCTCTCTTGTTTCTGCACTCGCATTTAGCGAGGGCCAATGACCTCCTGCCCACCCATATACGGGCGTAATGCCGCCGGAATACGTACACTGCCATCTGCCTGCTGATGCGTTTCCAAGAGCGGGATCATAATACGTGGCGATGCAATAGCCGTATTATTCAAGGTATGCACAAACTTCACCTTGCCCTCTTCATCGCGGTAGCGAATATTGGCGCGGCGAGCCTGCCAGTCGTGCAGGTACGAACACGAATGCGTCTCACGGTAACGGCCCTCGCTGGGCACCCAGCATTCCAGGTCATACATGCCAACCTTGCCATCACCCATATCGCCCGTGCAGACATTGACAACGCGGTAAGGCAACTCAAGCGCTTGCACCAGCTCTTCTGAATTTCTTAATAGCTGCTCGTGCCATCTCACCGACTCTTCGTGATCGGCCCGACAAATGATGTACTGCTCTACTTTATTGAACTGGTGAATGCGGAAAACCCCCTTCGTATCCTTGCCATAGGTACCAGCCTCCTGACGGAAGCAAGGGCAAAAACCAACAAATTTCATGGGTAGATCTTCGACCCTGAGAATCTCGTCCTTGTACATGCCCGTAATCGATACTTCAGAAGTACCGACTAAGAAGAGATCCTGTCCTACCAGCTCATACACCTGATCGCGTCCTTTGGGAAACTGACCATTGCCGACGAAGCAGAAGTCGCGTGCCATGGCAGGAACGATCAGCGGCGTGAAACCCTTGCGCGCAATCTGATCGAAGGCAAAGTTCATCAGCGCCAGTTCCAGACGAGCTGCATCACCCTTGAGGACATAGCTACGGCTCCCTGCCACTTTGACTGCTCGCTCGATATCCACCAGATCCAACTTCTGCATCAGTTCGTAGTGGTCGAGCGGCGTAAAGTCGAAGCTCGTCTTTTCACCCCAATACTTAATGGGTACATTCTCACTCTCGTCCTTGCCAACCGGCACACTGGGATCTGGAATGTTAGGTACAAGCAAGAGCATCTGATAGCGCTCCTCTTGCAAGCGAGCTAACAGAGGTTCTCTCTCTTTGATAGACTCCGCCAAGCGTTTACCTTCGGCAATAAGTTCGTTGCGTAGCACGGTATTCTTTTCTTTGCCCGCCTGCTGAATACGCTTCGAGAGCGCATTTTGCTGTGCACGCATCTCCTCCACCTCGCGTTGCAGGTTGAGCACCTGCTGATCGAGGGCGAGTAGCCCATCAATATCCATGGAATTATTTTTCTGTTTGGCCGCTACTTTGACTGCATCTGGATTGTTGCGAATAAATGCCAGATCCAACATCTTTACCTATACTCCTTTTAACCAATAAAAAAAAGCGCCGTCTCCCATAAAAAGGACGACGGCGCTAACTACGGACTACCGTGGTGCCACCTTGTTTCTTCCATTCCCATCATTTTTTTGTAGATGCAATGAAACTCGTTACTGCCAATAACGGTGGCTCCCGTTGGCGCTTAATGCGCAGGCTCCTGGGTGGATTTCCGCTCTGGCGTGCCACTGCGTTGCACCGATCCGCAGTTCTCTGTGATGCAGCTAGAGGTACTTGTCCGTTATCCGAAACTTACCCGTTCAGGGCATTCTGTACGACCCATTTTGAGACATCGTTGAGCCAAGCAAGATCGGTCTGTTTGTGGGCTGTCAACTCCTTTTGCAGATCAATAGCGGACGGCGTTTTCTCCCCTTTTGCATATGCCTCTTGCTTGCGGGCTAGCGCATAGTTATAGGCAAAGCGAGCAGCACCCGCATATTGACACAGCAGCGTGTATTGCTTACGTGTTGGGTCCAGTTCCGTCTTGTACCCCCGTACTATCTTCATTCGTGTCCTCCGGCTTCTCGCATGACGCACCCCACACACTGCTTGATTTGCTCAGCACGCTCTTTCGAGTGACGACGCCCGTAAATGCGACTTGTCATACTGGCGATGACTGCCACAAAATCGTCTACGAGATCGTGATTCGTAGCCACGTCTTCTTGGTGTCTTCAGAATAGCAGTGATGGGTTGACTTGTCAATGCCCCCTCTACCTCCGAGTACCACACACGCTTTTGCAAGCGAGCGCACGAGGGAGACCATTTCGCACAAGCTGACCCTCACTTTGCAAAAGCGTGTGTGGCACCCTCTACCTCTCTGTCACCTACAACTCAATCCTCGTGCCCAATACCTTCAAGAATTGAGCAATCCAGGCCGGGTGCGCAGGCCAGGCAGGAGCAGAGACCAAGTTGCGATCCGTAATGGCCTCACCTACCTCAATAGCAGAGAACGCACCACCTGCACGACTAACCTCTGGACCAACAGCTGGATAAGCGCTACATGTTCTTCCATCAAGAACCCCAGCGGCAGCTAGTATCTGTGCACCGTGACAGATAGAAGCGACTGGTTTGTTCTCATTAAAGAAATGACGCACAATCCCCAGCACTTGTGCGTTTAACCGGAGATACTCTGGTGCACGTCCGCCAGGAATGACCAGGGCATCATACGCTTCAGGGCGCACATCGGCAAATGTTGCATTCAGTGAAAAATTATGCCCTGGCTTCTCGCTATAGGTCTGATCGCCCTCAAAATCGTGCACTGCGGTCCGCACCTTATCACCAACTTCTTTTCCGGGACAAACCGCATGAACTGTATGCCCTACTGCTAACAGTGCCTGGAATGGGACCATGACTTCATAGTCTTCTACATAGTCGCCGACTAACATCAAAATCTTCTTTGCAGCCATGGGAAAATACTCCTCTTCAGTGAATGATGCTGTATACAGAAAAAATAGGATCAGGAACCCACAAAATTTCACTGTTGTGCTAAGATGTACAAACACAACTATAAGCTCGTACAGCAGATGACTTGAGCAACTGTACTGCTTTAGGCTGATTCTACCTCAAAAAAACATTCTTATCAAGCGCATACAGTCTAGTAGATAGACGTGCGTTTCTACCATCTTGTTATTAATAGCCATTTACCTTTATTCCGCTTGAAGTAAATTAAATAGTCCAAACTCGCACGTTATTGAATGCTACATCAGTGGCATTGTTATTATCACCGGCAAACACGCCTATCTCTCCTGAGATACACGTTGCATCATTTAAACTGCTTACATATTGCTTATTGATGTACAGGTACATGTTGCTGCCCTTTGCAATTACCGTCAAGCGGTTGGTTGTGCCAGAGCCAGTCTTGATGAGGCTACTCGTATCGTAGAGCAACGGTGTACTATGATGATCGTCCTTAGAGAGGTACAGGCTATACATGCCATCGCTACTGACACGGAAGGAATAGAAATGAGAAATGGCATCATTCGCACGAAAAATGAGACCACCCTGATCACCCTTGACAATAGTCATCTCTGCATCCAGCACAAAATTGGTGAAATGCGTGGCATGGGCGAAGCAAGGCACATAAAAGCTTTTCTGATTAATGCTAGAGTGTAGAGCACCTCCCACAAAGGCACAACCGCTTCCACCAACGGTATTGTAGACATCCCAGTTGCCAGCGTCTTGAGAGCTTAATGGTGAGAAGAAAGCAGGTGTGCCCTTGGTTGACGTAGCGTAAAGGTTTTGTAGCGCAGTTACAGTAGCCTGAGCTTGCGTGGTAGCTTGTGTTGCGGCAGTGACTGTTGCGCGCGCGTAGGTTTGAGCAACGCTAGTGGCCTGAGTATTGACAGTTGCTGTTAAATTTAAGAGCACCTGAGCAGTCGCAGTAGCTCCTGCACGCAGCTGGCCAGGTCGTGCGATAGCTGCATAATACATGAGGCCAAAGCCACCGCTTATGAGTAAGAGAGCAAGCACAAGCAAGAGAGTACTGGCTTTCTTTGAAATACTGCGCTCTGTAGCGCTAAGCGTCCCTGGCGGAAACGGTGACATCTAGTGCTTCTTTCTCTCTCCTAACATACTCAGCTATAACACCCATACCTGTGCCTGGCTATACACTACCTCTGTTGGGTGAGTAGAGTCGTCAGCAACAACCCCAATAATCCCAGCGGTGGGACCATTGTAGCTGGTACTGTCAAGATACTTGCCATTGACATACAAATTCAAGTCATTGTCTTGCGCGATTACAGCAATTAAATTCTCCTGATTCAACCCCGCATGAATGAGTGAGGTGGTACCAGTTAGCAGTGTTTGTGATGTCTTACCCGAATTATCTGGATAATAATAAAAATCGTAATTCCCATTAGTACTGATATGGAAGTAGTAGAATTTGGTGATGTTGGTATCCGAGCGAAAGAGTAGCCCGCCAAAGTCCCCTTTCAAGATAGTCATCTTCACCTGGAAGGCGAAATTGGCAAAATTGTTAGCACTGCCTGTGCAAGTGAGAAAGAAGCCCTGCTTGTCCTCAACGAGGTGATAAGCATTGTTGACGAAGTTGCAGCCATCTGCCACGATCCAATTGTTTGCGCCAGGTCCTGTTAATGGATCATTTAATTTAGGCGTTCTCAGGGTAATCTGATCGTATTGGCCTTGCCTTGCATTCGCAACCTGTGCAGTAGCAGTCACTTGAGCACTGACGGTCGCCTGTGCCTGTACGGTACTGGTAGCATAGGCATCGGCTGTGCCAGTGGCCTTCGCCACGACGGTAGCAGTAGCTTGCAATTGCTGCTGCTGTGGAACATAGACACTTCTATAGTAAATGAGTATCCCACCACCGATAACTAGCGCAGTAAGTACAATCAGCATGACTGTCATCACAGATGAGCGGCGAGCCGGTGTGGGATAAGGCGACGCTGCAACAGGTTGCTGGTACGGCGCATAGATGGGTTGTTGATTAGTATTGATATTCGGATAGGGAGTAGCCTGCATTGATGGCGTAGGATAAGGGTAATTCGTGACTGGTTGATTCTGAGTTGTGATGCCGGGATAAGAAGGAGATGAAGCAAATGGTGGCTGCATGGATGGTGGAGGTGGTATGAAAAGCGTCTCTATTTCTTGCTGATTCGTGGATGGCTGCGCTCTATTGGCCTCGGTAGCAATAATATTGATGATAAGGACGAGATCACTACCTCGCGGATCATACGATGTGGCGCTTCCCTGACCAGGAAGGCGTAACTCTTGCCCTGAGTACGCGCCAGCAGGAACAGTAACCGTCACCTGCCGTCCTCCTGCTAACGTAAGTACGCGTGTTGTTCCGTTGCGTGCTTCATCCTCGCTAATTGCCAATGTTGGCCTGAGTTCATCGTTGCTTGGTCCCTCTAGTGCCATATTGTTCCCCCAAATTAATTATTAGGTGACTTACACCTTTATTTCTAAATACCCCTGTAAAGCGTATTTAACGCTATCTCTAGCTTCATAATATAGCCAATTTGACACCAATATTTGTACCTTTGTTCAATGATGCTATTTTGCCTCTTGTTGCATATCTGTTAGCAATAAATTATACATCCTCATTACCTCTTCTTGCATCTCTGGCAAAGGGATAGCGCCTCCATCCTTTGGGGTGAAAGGATGGGAAACGATTTTTGCGAGGACACCTTGCGCTCCGGCTGGGGCAACCGCCCCTGCACCCCACTTTCCCTCCAAAGGCTGGATGTGGGCAGGTGGATGAAGGGGAAACATTGAGCAGTAACGTAAAGGGAAGGCAGCAACTTTTCCCACCTTCCCTTTACACCTATGGACGCCTTTTAGATCGAAATAGATCTATATACCCATCATAGTGATCAACTCTTTTACAGCATTAGCGGATTTCTGCAACAATGCGCGCTCGTCTTCCGTCAATGCAACCTCGATGATTTTCTCCAGACCTCTGGCTCCTAGTTGAGCTGGTACTCCTACAAACAGGTTACGAATGCCATACTCACCCTGTAGATATACAGCACAAGGCATAATCATTTTCTTATCGAGCAGGATCGAATCGACCATCTGCAAGACAGAAGCTGAAGGCCCGAAATAAGCACTGCCCATCCCCAGCAATTTGACAATCTCAGCACCACCATCACGTGCCCGCTGCACAATTTGCTCGATGCGCTCCGCTGAGATCAGTTGTGAGATCGGAACGCCTGCCACAGTACATAAACGCGGCAATGGTACCATCGTGTCCCCATGTCCACCCAGCACATACGCCTGTACATCATGCACTGAAGCACCAACTTCTTGTGCAATAAAGGTGCGGAAACGTGCGGTGTCCAGTACACCAGCCATGCCGATGACACGTTCGCGTGGAAAGCCACTCACATGAAGTGCTAACTGGGCCATCGCATCCAGCGGATTAGTGACGAGGATGATAATAGAGTTCGGTGAATATTTCACAACCTGCTCAGTGACCTTGCCGACTATCTCTTGGTTCTTCTTCACCAGATCATCGCGTGTCATACCTGCTTTACGCGGGAAACCAGAAGTAATCACGACGATATCGGAATTTGCAGTGTCCACATAATCGTTCGTGCCAGTCACTAATGAATCGAAACCCAGGACAGGGCCTGATTGCAGGATATCAAGCGCTTTACCCTGAGGCATGTTTGGCACAATGTCATACATCACTACATCTGCGTAGTCACGCTCCGCTAAACGCTGAGCAAGGGTACTGCCAACAAAACCTGCCCCAACTACGGTAATCTTACTTCGCATTAATGCATCCTTTCATATGCTCCGGTACCAAAACCACCAGTGGGCACTCCCCACGGTGTTCAACCGATATTTTTATCGCTCTTATACTTTGTATTGTAAGCTCTGAAGGGTAGTTAAGGCAATTTATTTAAGAGGTTCTATTGCGTAGCCAAACTGCTGAGGAAAATGGAGAGTAGAGAATTCTCCCCCAAAAAAGGCTTGACAACGCTCAAAACTTGAGGTATTATACTGCTCACAAACGATAAATGCCTTGGGGTGTCGTTCAACGGTAGGACGGCTGACTCTGGATCAGTTAATTGGGGTTCGAATCCCTGCACCCCAGCTACACGAAACGGCTTGTAGAGCCATTTGAAATAGAATATTGTTCAACAAAAGGCAGGTGCTTTTGCCTCGTTTTATCGGGGTGAAGACAACTGTCTTTTTCTGTTGTCTCTCCATATACGCTAGCGTCAGTATTTCTTGTTGCCCTGGATTAACCTACTGTTTCAGCTCTAGTGCATAATCCCAAAACCTTTTGGGGAATGGGAAAACTTGGGGACACCCCAAACCCCGCCAGGGTGGCTTCGCCAAATGCCACCCCCAATCCCTACCACCTCTCGTGTTTCTGCACTAGTAGTGATTTATTAACCTGCTCTTTTTTTCATGCATCAGATCACCTAATAGTATTGTAAATCGTCGAAAATCTGGTATACTATGAAGATAGAAGGTGGTCTTTTGTATTGGTAATGGAGGAACATACATGCTTAATAGAAAACATGAGTCATCTCGCATGGTTATATCTAATAGGACCTGAGATGACTCATGGGCATTGCTAAAGCAGTAATAAGCGTTGCCAATAATTTAGCACATCATCGATCATACCCGCTTCACAACGCACCTGAAAGATATCACGCTGTGTTATCTCCTGAAACTGTGCAACGATATAATCATCCAGTCTGTGACAGGTAGCAATCGTCAACACCTTGCGCTCCGCTCCCACAGGCACACATCGGTAGCGGCAGGCTAGCTCATACGGGAAAAGATGCAATATCCGATGCGAAGGATAATGCGCTAGAAAGGCCAGATAGGGCAATTCACTACCTTCATCTCCTGAAGGAATTACCGCTTGTTCTGCATGCAGACGTTGTAACAGCGCCTGTGCCGTATCTCCAAATACTATTTGTAAAGTGCAGTCAACATCCGCCAACAACATGGAAATACGTTTAGCAACGGCTTGTACGCCTTCAGGAGGAGTTCCCTCTAGCACAATAGCACAAGACGTTTCTACCCACCATACGACATCACTACGGCGCACATTCTCACGAATACGCCGTACTGCTCGCTGCAATGAGCTACACGCACGTTCTGTGCACTCTATATACAAAACGGCTAGCGACCGATCTAAAGAATATCCTGTCTGCTTGCTAGACTGCTCGTCCGACCACTCCACTTACTCCACCTCTCCAGAGAACATATGGGTACGCTACTCTTGTTAATAAGAATAGTATACAGTATCCCCGTACCTGACAGGGTTATGATGAGGTTAAGTCCTTGTGTATCCAGTAAAGAGTTTATTGACATTTTTTCATTTCAATCCTTACCCTATTCCTATTGGAAAATGCAAAGATGGCAGTAGTAGCAGCTTTCCGTTATAATGGTCCAATTAGTGGAGTGAGCAAGGCTGCTACGAAGGCTATCACAAGCATAACGAGCGAGGTAACAACTTGAAGCGTTCGCATTTAGCACGAGAAATCGTTGAGACAGTAGCATTGACGCTACTCATTTTTATAGTCATTCGTTTTGTGATACAAAGCTATCATGTGGAAGGTGCCAGCATGGAACCCGGACTACGCACCGAGCAATATGTGCTGGTGAACAAGATAGCCTACTCTTTTGCTGCTCCGGCACGAGGAGATGTGGTTGTGTTCCATTCCCCACAAAACACCAGTAACGACTTCATCAAGCGTGTCATCGGACTACCAGGTGATACCATCACTATCGATAGTACCCATGTCTGGGTCAATGGCACGCTGTTACATGAACCATACATCAGTGCTGCTGCAAATCCATTTGGCAAGAAGTGGGTGGTGCCAGCAAATTCTTACTTTGTGTTAGGCGATAACCGACCAGTGAGCGATGATTCTCGGTATTGGGACTATGTTCCCAAAGATTTTATCGTTGGCAAAGCGGTTCTGATCTACTGGCCTATGAGCAGCTGGCAGTTGATCAACACGTACCCGAATGTTTATATCCCTATTAAGGTCAGTCATTCATAAAATGAGGTTTTCAAAGTGAGACGTTCACATCTAACGCGAGAAATTGTTGAGATAGTTGCTTTAACTTTGTTCATCTTTGTCGCCATTCGCTTTACTGTGCAGAGCTACTACGTGAAAGGTCTTGATATGCAGCCCGAATTGCAGCAAGGCACGTATGTATTGGTGAACAAACTGGCCTACCACCTGCATAGACCAGAACGCGGAGATGTGATTGTGTTTCATAATCCCCAAAACACTGGTATTGACCTTATTAAGCGCGTCATCGGGACACCAGGCGATACGATCGCTATCGATGGGACACATGTCTGGGTTAATGATAGACTGCTTAACGAGCCATACATCACTACTGCGGCGAACCCGCTAGCCAATAGGTGGACTGTTCCACCTGATAAATACTTTGTAATGGGGGATAATCGACCAGTGAGCGACGATTCTCGGATCTGGAGCTACGTGCCAAATGACTTTATCATCGGAAAAGCGGTCCTGGTCTATTGGCCTTTCGGCAACTACCATGCTATCAATACCTATAGCAACCTGTTCGCTCAGGTAAAGAGTAATCGTTAAGTGGATTGGATACTATCATGCAAGACTCACCCAAACAGAGATCACCACGACGCCAAGTGTCCTCAGCTAATGATCAGAGAGGATATGAGAAAGCGACATCTGGTGATACTGCTCAAAGCAGTTTCTCGTCAGCCCTGACTCCTGGTATTACCGTAGGCATTATCTGCGCGGTACTCAATGTTGTTCTCACCTTTGCGACCGCCCCTTTCCAGCTGGCCGTTGCACGTGGGGGACCAGAGGTGACGGCTAATACCTGGATAGCCGCCGGTTTAGGCTGTTTAACCTTTTTGATTGCTTTGTTTGCCTGCTTTGTCGCTGGCTTCTGGTCCGGTAAGAATACGTTACAGCGTGTCGCGGGCTTTTATGCGGGCCTGCTGGCCAGCGCGATTTTCTATATATGTAGTTTTCTCGTACGCTACATACCCAACTATCCCGGCAACCTGACAAACAAGACTCAGAGCAGTACAAGTTTAGTGTCAGGTGGTATCATCATCTCTCTGGTTTTCCTCATTATCTGGGGCTTCATGGGCGGATTGATGGGGCTGTGGGGCGCATCTCTAGCGACTAGACAGCTACGGCTCGCAGATTCGTCTGAAGAAGAGTAATAGAGTTGCCCCTCCGCGTCCAGGGCAACCCACAAGGGACAATATCGCTCAAATAGGCTGTCCCCAGGGCAATCCCTTGTGGTTGCCCTGCGGGGGCTTGCCCTAAGCTCAGGCACCTCTCCTTTGCAATCTTACCGTCTCAATAAAATCGGCCCACGCATCAAAATCTGTCACATCCTGCTCTATAAATCCATCAATCTTTGCACCTAACATGACTATAGGATCGTTGAGCAATGCAGAGAGCGTGCTCAACAAGCGATTGGCCATGGCATTAAACTTCCCCGTAGTAGAGGTAGGTCTTGATCCAGGATTTAACAGGTCATAGACGGTATACTTTTCTAGCTTCGCTAGTTCGTAGCGATAGATGAGCGCTATCCGTTGATAGGTATTCTCTACCATACCATCGGACATGGCATCAATCATTTTTTTCATGATTGCACGCGCATTCTCCAAAACATACTCAGGAGTATAGTTGCTATTGGATGCGGGCTGCTGCTGTTCCAGCTTATTCTTTGTGAGTATGTCACCCACATGATAGAGTTCGTTCATGAGAGCATGATCTTTGGCCAATTCATGCCTGCTATCTACAAAGTCCGTCATAGTAACGTACCGACAAACCTCGCACGCTGTCACCTGAACATCGTTGATAATTTCACTATACGAGCTATGAATACTATCTAACACAGGAGTTGTGATACCGAAAGAGATCTGCTCGATATCGAGCGCGCCCCCTGTTCCCGGCCCCTCCTTTTCAACACAAGTCAGGAACATATGCGCCAATTCCCGCGCTGGCTCTTCCTGCACACTCTGTTCCAGAATACTACCGAGACTGGTACGCAAGGCGTCACGCAGCTTCTTCCCGTGGATCTCAGTGAATCCTTCTTTTTCGCTAATAGTCCAAATAAAGCCTGGACTACCGTTAAAAGCAGAATTAGCAATATCAATATATATATCAAATTCTTTAGCATCTATTAACTGATATATGTGTGTAACAGCCTTAGCATATGTATCCTGGAGCGTGCGGTAGAAGCTATTACTTTGACGGGGCCGACTGCTCATATGATCATAATCAGCGAGTGCCTGTTGCCACGCAGTGCGCATATCTGCAACAAGCTTCTGTATGATCTCATTGCGTTTGTACTTCAGATCATCTTCACGTCTTTGCTTTGCGCCTCGCAGTTGTTGGATATCACGACCAACAACGCCATGCTGTCTGAGATAACTCCAACACATGTCTTCGATCTGTTGAAACGCGCGGTTAAGTTGCTTCTGGGCCTGTTGCAAACGTACGGCAGGACGCGTCTGGCCTACTGAGCCGCCGGGTAGATCAACCCATACACTGCGTTCTGAAGCTAGCGAATACTGGCCCGCATGCTGCGCAGACTCCACTGAGTCCGCTAGAGGAAAGAGCGTGGGTTCATTGGCTGCGTTGGGCAGCGTGCCTTGAGTAGTTAGAGGCGATCTACTGGCTGGCTCAATTAGCTTGACCATGTACTTACCCGTGAAATTCAAGGCTTGCACGGCCTCTGATAAAGCATTGAGTTGGTCGAGCATCTGCGCTGGCACTGCTTCTTGCAAAAGTGGATGCTCCAGCAGGGTTAAACAAGCTTGAGCGCGTGCAATCTGTTTGCTCCATATCTCCAGTTGTTTCTGCTTATCTGCTAGATCTGCCGGAAAGTACTGTTCAATTTTTATGGTAGGATCTTGCAATCGGCGTAGGATCCGCTGTATTTCACTCCTAGTTAGCGTATGGGGTGTGTTTTCGGGAGTCAATAGCTGCTTTATCACGAGCGTTTCAGCACTTGGATCGACCTTTTCAGAGAGCTTTGCGGGGAAGGACACTACCGCCTTATCTTTGAGTAAATGTTGCATCGCCTTCATTTGTTTTATGACAATTAGGACAAGTTCTAGTACCGACATTTCCCTGTTCAGAGAGCTGTTCAGTCGGTGTCACTATAGGCTTATCTTTAATTTTTGTACCACAGAATGTACAAAATACTGCATCAGCTTCGTTTTTGGTATGACAATTAGAACAGACGATTACAACTATATTCGACATTAAGCTTGCTTCTCCTTCATAACATGTTGAGAAAAAGTCTCCCTTTTCTTGGGTCCATCGCTTTACCAGTGATTTCTACTTTACTTAGCCGCCTATATAATATACACTTGCAGCCGTAGAGTCAATATATGGGAAGAGAACTTTATGCCATTTTTGAAAAGAGGTCCCGCGTCTTCTGCCCTTATTTTAAGCTATTACTCTTAAAATATGCTAATGAAGTATAAGAGCCTGTGTTTTGAAAGCCTCTCAGAGAAAACAAACTCGAATGTAGGTTCCCTCTTTCATATTGCTTTCCTTCTGGAAGTTAGTATGTATTAAAAAATAAGATTCGTCAAGAGCATGGCATCCCTTAGAAAAATATGGTATACTTTTTGCATGAGAACATCTGACCATCAATCTTCAGTAACGATGCCCGAAGCGTGTACTGCCACTCCCATAGGACGTGCGATCCGTCTGCTTGGAGATGTATGGATTTTGCTGATTGTTATGAATCTATTGCAGGGTCCCAGGCGTTTCAATGCCTTACGCACGTCACTGGGCAATATCAGTTCAAAGACGCTCTCGCAGCGCCTCAAGGTCTTGGAGGAATTGGGGTTTGTGCAACGCAACGCCTTCCTGGAGATCCCCCCACGCGTCGAGTATCACCTCACCACACAAGGGCAGGAGCTTGGAGATGTGATCGCAGTTATTGAGCAGTTTGGCAAGAAGCACCTGTCTGGCTCTGAGACTTGTCCGTCTATCTCTGATGACACTACTCAATCAGCTTGTAGCGAGTAGTGTGGCCACAGAAGCATTTTACCTGACATCGCGTATTGCCATCAGCATAGTGCGTGCTGCCTGCGCAATATCAACAGCACCAACGATCGCTGTAATGACTGCAACACCGCAGGCACCAGCACGTATGATAGGGGCCACATTCTCAGCAGTAATACCACCAATGGCTATCACTGGTATACTAGAGCGTGCCACCAGCTCACTGATCAATTGCGTGCCAATCGCAGAACCAGCGTCCGACTTTGCCTGCGTGCTATAAATTGGCCCCACACTTATATAATCCGCTTGCCCTTCAACACCAATCATGGCCTCTGCAAGATTGCCAGCGGAAACACCCAGGATACGTTCTGGACCCAGCAAGCACCTCGCTAGCGGTAGAGGCATATCGTCATGCCCAAGATGTACGCCGTCAGCATCGATGGCCCAGGCCACATCCACACGATCATTCACGAGCAATAGCGCATCATACTGCCGTGTCAGTTCACGCAATGCTAACCCTTCTTCTACCAGGAGACGCGTGCTGGCAACTTTGTCGCGCAATTGGATAATCGTAGCGCCACCATCCAATGCTGCTCGCGCTACCGTCAGCGTATTGCGCCCGCGCGACCATGTCCGATCAGTCAATACCTGTAACGTCAGACGAGCAGATAGATGCTCAAATATCGTCTTGTTAGAGGACATTACGTAAGACTCACTTTCTGCATAGTTTTCATGGTGCATCATCTCCATATCTGACACGGGGCCACATCCAGAAGTGCTCGACTGGCCCATGCCCGTGTCCAATCCCCGGAGCATGACGAATCGCCTCCGTGATATAGTGCTTGGCTTCGGCTACTGCCTGATGCACTGGTAAGCCCGCAGCCAGTAATGCTGTAATCGCCGCTGAAAAGGTACAACCGGTCCCGTGTGTATGTACCGTCTGAATGTGGTCCCTGATCATGAATAATCCGTGCAGCTTCACACATATCATCCAACGTTTCGATGCTGCGTCCCGTCAGTACCTGCGCCTCTGGCAAATTGGGTGTCACCACCTCAGCCAGGGGCAGCAGCTCGGAGCGTAGCACAGTAACCGCTTCTGCTTGTAGCAAAGCATTACCGCCCTTCGCCTGCATAACAGGATCAACGACGAGGCGCAGCTGCCACTTCTGAACTTGCCGCGCAACGGCGCTCGTAATTGCCGGGCTGGCGAGCATACCTGTCTTGGCCGCATCCGCCCCTATATCTGATAATACCGCGTCAATTTGCGCCTCTATCAGTGCGATTGGCAGTTCCATGACGCTGTAGACTCCCCTGGTATTCTGCGCTGTGATCGCGGTCAGGGCCGAAAGTCCGTAAACTCCCAATGCCGAGAAGGTTTTGAGGTCGGCCTGAATACCCGCGCCTGCACCAGGGTCGGAGCCAGCAATAGTCAGTGCTTTTGGAACAGGTATACTCATTATTTTTTCTACTCCTCCCAATCGTGTACCCTTACGGAGTATGTATCATAGCATGGATGAGATCAGGTATGAGTTTTTCCGCGTTAGGCGCACCCAGACCAGTCACGGGGTCCCAACCAGGCACGGCAGGATAGCCCTGGACTCCAGCAGCAACATTGGTATTGTTTCCGACCGTGATATCATGAAAGTCCTGGCTATAGCTCTTGTGATCGGCCCCTAGCTTGTAGAGGGCTGGATTGATGAAACCGAGGGGGTGATCGGCCATCTGGTTGGCAATGGCGATAATACCAGCCCAGAGAGGTACACTAGCGCTGGTCCCACCAGCCATGCTCCACATACCATTTTCGTAGAAGGCGAGGCCCGTATATGGATCAGCATCGCCAGAGACATCAGGAACACCCCGGCGATTCTTGAGTTGTTTTTGTACCTCTGCGGGCAAGTCCTGCTGGTAGGATGGCGTTTTATAGAAGCGGCTGAAACCACCGCCACTGCCATTCCATGCCTGTTCGGTGAAAGTGTTACCCACGTGTCTTACACTGGTCCCGCCAACGCTAGTAACCCAGGGTGAGTCGGCGGCGAAGCTGGTAGTCGGCACATGGGCGAGCTGAGTTCCCAGCAGATTGGCTTTGTCAGTCGCTCCGTCATCGCCTGAAGAGGAGAAATAGGTAATACCATACTGCGTTGTCCCCTGTTGCAGCATCGTGTTCCATGCCTGGAGTTCTTGTTGCCCTTTCTCGTCTTGTAACGTCAGTTCTGATGCCCCCCAACTTTGCGAGACAATACTACCAAGCCTGTGATCAATAACGTACTGGTTCAGCTGACGAAATTCAGGCAGGCCAGTGGTGCCCTGGATTTCGGCAACCGGACTGGTCAGGACCACAATTTTCGCATCAGGGGCGATAGCATGAATAATCTGTACATCTAGCGTCGTCTCAGCAGCCCAACCTCTTTTATCGTTTCTTGGATCGTATTCAGGGATATTGAGTGGAGAGATAATCTGGAGATCAACGGGGGGTAAACCGAACTGCTGATCAAACTTCTCCATATCCTGCTTGAGCGTAGGGCTACCGAAAGAAACAATATCGACCACTGTTTGCCCCTTACCTGTAAAGCCGCGATCTATCAACTGCTGCACACCATACGCCATACGCAATGTGCGCGGCGTGAGGCAGGTAGGGCGATCTTTTAACTCGACTGGACAGAGACCTTTATCTGTGGTGTTATTCGTCTCGGTCGTATGCAGAGATGGCGCGGTAAGAGTCACGTTCATCGGCTTCGATTGACTACTACTAATCTTCGCGCTCTGAGCGTTACAGGCAACCAGCAGTAGGCATAGAACCAGTAAGGCAAGCAAACGTTGAGCAATACGATGCATCTTGTGCTCCTAAAAATGTTTCACTAAGGTCAGGCAACATCCTGGTACTTGCAGTACAATTCGTGCGATCCGCTTTAGGGATCTCACTTTATCAACGCGCTCCAGCAGACTTTCTTGTGTGGTAACTACTCAGGTCTCTTTTCCCCTGCACCACCTTCGGCGGCGGGATGAGCAGAAGGAAGCGGAGACGCCTTGCACCCAGCCAAGGGGCCTGGCAGGCCCCTTGGAACCCCCTGCTGAGCAGTTACCATACAAGATGGTGCAACAAGCATATAGTGTTTGTACTTGTCTTGTGTCTGAGGTACGATATGCGAGTTAGGCTCTGATGGAACGCAATACAGATATCCTATCATTGCCGGGATAAGATCAAGAAGCTATCAAGGATAAGGAAGATATGACGCAAAGAAATTCTTTACCAGATCATGATCAATTGCTCCGTGTTTCTGACTGGTCGATGCCGCAGCAACTTGGGGATAGCGTGCTCTTAGGAAACTGGTTCGTCTTTCTCAAAGCTGAATGGCTACAGCGTTCTGGCATGGAGGTGGCACTAGCGGCTACCAGCATCGATAGTAGTCATGCAAAACCAGCCATTGTTTTTCGTGGCAAAGAGACGCTGAAGCTACCGGGTATACAGATTGACCCAAAACCTTTGCCACCTGCGGATCTCGTCGCCATCACCTGCGATAAATCTTTGTATCGTGTTGGTCAGGATACTGTACGTCTGCTGCTTGCCTCGCCACAACGGCGCAATACGACACAGAAGCTCAGACTGACACTCAACAGCAATACTTACTCAGAGCAACAGATACAGCTAGATGAGTATGGACTGTGCCTGCACGCTGTGCGTGACTTGCCCGAAGGTGAATATACGGCAGGTATCGCAGACATAGAAGCAGCTGCTTGCCGCTTTGAGATTGCCGAGTACCGTCTGGTTCCGTTCAACGTCGAGCTAGCTGAGCAACAACTGAGCGGCACAACGCTACGCTACACGCTTAGCGTCACCACGTTTAATCTCCCCTATAGCGGTCCAGTGGAGGTTGAATTGCAAGAACGTGGTCAGCGTGTTGGCAAGCGTACGACGTTGCATTGTAATAGCGAGGGACGGTGTCAGGGAGCGGTTACATTGTCTGGCATGGGTCCGTATACACTCAATGTGCTGGCAGGAGAGCGTACCGCGACCGTGGTTCTGAAGGGTTCTGAGCAGGAGCGCCGTGAAACCCTGCCGATTAACGCTTTAGGCGAAGAGCATCAGGCAAGTCTGTTACCATTGCCACAGGCGAACCAATGCCGAGGCATGTATATCGCGCGTAGCGGCTCTAACACCGAACCGTTTCTGGTAGAGCGCGTGATTGGGCCAGAGGTTGACATTACGGCACGTGCGACTAGCGAGCTGGTTCGTGTCGTTGTCGTTGATGCGGTGCATGGTACCAGCAATGAGCACATCTATGAGCGGGTCAATGCCGGAGACCATCTGCGCTTGCCTGTACCCACTCCGTACGGTGTGGTCCTGGTAGGAGCATTTATAGATGGCGCAGCCTGGGAAGGCTGGTGCGCGGTGCTGCGCCCCGTCGAACTCGATCTCGCCTGCATGGCCCCGCAAGAGGCAAAACCCGGTAGCCGTGTCACCATTACGCTCAAGACCGGTATCCATGATCGTGTGATACCTGTGCAGTTGATTGTGAAAGATCAACGCTTAACTGCACCCAGTGATCCAGCAGTGGAATTAGCAGCATGTATCAAAAAAAATCTGAGCACATGGCGTGAGCAGGCATTTACCGGCAAGGTTGAACGCACGCTGGCAAGCGCACAAGCAAGTCCATTTCTGCCCCCTCCAATGTTTAGGATGATGGCCGCCAGTAGTCCAATGGTTCCCCCTTCGGCTCCTGTAGCTACTTCCGCTATGCCGGTTGCCAGACAGGCACGTTTTGGCTTTGCCAGTCCAGTTCCCCGGCAGGCCGCTGCTTTGGAAGCGCTGGCCCAAGGTGTGCCAGGAGCCACGACACCAGCAGGGACTGCATCGTCAGGCAAAACTGCTATGCCGACGACCCTTGCGCAGGTACGTTTACAATTTGCTGAGGTTGTCTATAATCAGCTTGTGCAAGTACAAGGGGAAGCGCATGTTGAGGTCACGCTGGGCGATAGTATGACGCGCTATAGCATTGAAGCCTTTGCCCTCTCAGCAGAACCTCTGGATTGGCAGCGTGCAGAGACAACGATTAACGCTGTCCAGTCCGTCTATGGTGAATTAACCGTCTCACCCTTTGTGCGCGCGGGTGATCCAGTTATGGGGCGTCTCGATGTTGGTGCGGCTTCTGGTAGCGCAATGGTTGAGGTACAGCATAATGATACGCCTGTGCCGCTGTTCTACGAAAGTGGCGAAGCCATCACAGCAGGATTGCCCATTCCCTCCGGCTCAGTCTTACGTTTCCCGCTTAAGCCTGGTACCATCACGGCTATAGTGCGCGATGCTCGTAAGGGAGGGCTTGACGTGAGTGAGCGCTACATCAGCGAACCAGGACGGCTACGCCATGTCACACGCAGTCTCCGTATACTTACTCCTGGCGATGAAGTCACCTTGCGCACGGAGCAAGCATTAGAATTACGCCCCTTGCCCGGTCTGGAGCGACCATTTCAGCTCTTCGTAGAAGAAGCCTGTCAGTATCCCTACGGTTGTGTTGAACAGACTTCATGCAAGCTCTTAGCTATGTTGACTGGTTATATTACGAATATGGGAAAGACAGAATCGGCCAGTAGCTACGAAACGGCAATTATTGCCTGGCATAAGCGTCTACAGAGCATGTACCTACCAGGGAGTGGTTTTTGTCTCTATCCACCAACCGATAGCCAGTCGCGCAAACCAGATACTCATTACGCACCATTAGCAACCAAACGTCTACTCGCATTCCCAGAAGCCGACAGTGCTGGCATCAAGCAGGAAGCCCTGCGCGAGATCCTTGCCAATATCCAGCTTATGGCTCAGGACGCAGCGAAATACTACAAAATTGAGTATCCCCCTAAAAAGATCGATGATTGCTATAGTGCGTATCTGGTAGTCAACGCCGCAAAGGCTTCCGCACAAGATAAAGAGCGGGCCATAAACTTTGTCCTCAAGCATTTGACGATGAAAGATAACCAAGCCAGCGTTGTCGTCTCACCTCGTGACCAAGCACATAGGTTCTATGGTGCTATGGTTGCGCAACGTGCGGAAACTGCCTATGCAGCAGCAGTACTATTACAGGCGGGAGATCTAAACCGAGCTATTGCCGCAACCAACTATGTCACCAGCCAGTTCAATGCCAATGGCATACTCTACAGTACAGTAGATACTGCCGCTGGCCTAGCACTACTCTTAAGCTTGCGTAAGGCTGGCATTGCGACTGATGCTACCGGTGGGCGCGTCGTACTCAATGGAGAGGAGATGACCCTGCAACAGGCGATACAGCATGAAGGGAAAGTCGAGTCATTGCGCTGTCTCGATGGGATGGTGCTAGCTCAGGTTACGAAGGAGATACAAGAAGATTGGAGTACGCTCAAGCGCGAATTGCCTGTAACGGTCCGTTTAGAAAAAAAGGGACAGGCACAGCAACATTTCACGGTTGGCGATGAGATTGACCTCGTGATCAAAGTGCAAAACTATGAGCCGGGCTTCATCTTTAGCCTGGATTTCTGTGGCAAAAATGAGCTGCATGTGCCCCTGGTGGCGGTGGGGAGTACAGAGCTGTCCGCTGTGGGGAAAAAAGATGAATTGCGTCAATGGTGGGGTATGGACAAAGATAAGGGGATAGGACAGGCACAGCACTGGGCCGTGATAGTACGCAATATGTTTAAAGAAGAGCAGGTTGGGAATCCTGGTTTATTGCAGATCGTGGTAAGGGAAAAGGTCGCCGTCTAGTCTGATAGTCCTAGCTGCGGCCTGAGTAGCTTGACCAATCAGGCCGCATTTAGGTACATTCTCTTCTAGACGCTAAAGAGCTGAATGAAACTGAAATGTGTACTATTATTATAGAATGTTAATGGATTGAAGGAACTACGTATGCCGTTGATGGATCGTCGTCAAATTACTAATGCTGAGCAACAACAGTCAGGTATCGACTTATTACAGACTCCTGACCTGGCCAGCGAAGATTCTCCCGTTGAGCAGTTGCCCTTTCCTAATCCTGTCTCTAATGGACTTGCGCCAGTACCATATAATCAGCTTTCAGCTCCCCCGGATACAGCTCTGGCTCCTGTCAGACCTCATCCAATCACCTCACCCGGTGCAGACGGCGTACTGAGAGAAACACCAGATACCAGCCGTGCACTCATTGATCCTTCTATCTCCCCCAAGAGAACGCGCGCATTGCCTGACGCAAACCTCACACGCCAATTGATCGAGAGACAAGCGAGTTTATTTCCAGAGCCGAAGACTAACACGACTTCTTCACGAGAGCCACTGGTGATCCGAGGAAGTGGCACCAAAAGTCCTGGCTTGCCACGCCCGCCACAAGGTCGGCGTCTCGTGATAAATGCGGCAGTCACCGCGCTCTTGCTCTTTATCGTACTCAGCACGTTACTGGCTGTGCTCCCAGCTGGCACAGACGCCCATGGCGGGGGACTAGGTCTCCTTGATCCTATTACGAAATTTGTTAATACAAAAGGCAACAACTCAGCACGCATTGCATCGCAAGCAGCAACGGCAACCGCTGTGACGCAAGATGGTTATGACCCTGGAGCACAGGCTGGTACTTTTATTGGCGTCGCACCCCCACCGCCTAATGCTAATGCCAATGGGAATAATTTTTATTACGGCCAATGCACCTATTGGGCAGCGACGCGCTATCATCAATTAACGGGTATCTGGGTATCCTGGCAAGGTAATGCTAACCAATGGGTTGGTGGTGCAGCTCAAAACGGTTGGGTAGTGTCGGGTATTCCAAAACTTCACTCAGTTATTGTACTACAGGCTTTTGTACAAGGCGCTGGCTATTACGGTCACGTTGCGATTGTAGAGGGAATTAATCCTGATGGCAGTGTGACGACTAGTAACTGGAACTGGGGCGGTGCTTGGGCGACAACGACCTACGTTACGTTTTATCCCGGACCAGGTGTAAACTTTGTTTATGCCGCAGGACACTAGTGCAAAAACAAAAGAGCTGATAGGGATTGGGGGTGGCATTTGGCGAAGCCGCCCTGGCGGGGTTTGGGGTGTCCCCAAATGCTTCCATTCCCCAAAAGGTTTTGGGATTATGCACTAGATAGTTGCGCAATGCATTGCACCTGGAACAAGAACAAAGAAAACAGGCGCAATGCATTGCACAGCTACGAGTCTTTCTCAGCTGCATCAGAAAAAAGGCCAAAGAGCATTTCTCGGACGGGCTTGAAGCTCCGACGATGATGCGGCGTCACCCCGTATTTTTGTAGAGCAGCCAAATGAGCAGCACTACCATAGCCCTTGTGCTGAGCAAAGCCATACGCAGGATATGCATCATGTAATTGCCGCATAAGACGATCTCGTGTGACTTTCGCAACAATGGATGCGGCAGCAATAGAAAGACAACGAGCATCACCTTTAATGATCGAACGCTGGGGTAATGTGATGTTTGATAGGAGCAGAGCATCCAGCAGTAGCGCCTGTGGCTGTGGAGAAAGTTCTTGTAGCGCAGTACACATAGCCCATTTGGTCGCCTGCAAAATATTGCGTTCGTCGATTAACGTAACTGAGCCAATACCAACGCCGACCGCGACTGCCTCCCGCATAATAGTATCGTAGAGGCGTGCGCGCATCGGCGCGGTCAACTGCTTGGAGTCGTTAACACCCGCGAAGCGCTCCAAAATATCCCCTGGCGGCTCGTGGAGTGGTAACAGAACAGCAGCAGCAACAACCGGACCAGCGAGGCAACCTCGTCCAGCCTCGTCCAGTCCAGCGACAAAGCAATAGCCCTGCTCAAACAGGGCCATTTCTTCTAGCAGTGTGGGACAATCTTTCCTACTCGTTGCCACTAGCTTCCGTTGCAACATTGGCAGCGGCTGTCTTCGCGGCAGCTGCATTGGCGGCGGCAGTGGCTTTAGCAGCCAACTGCTTGGCGCTCAACGGACGAACTTCCTTCAGGCGAGCAGCTTTACCAGTCAAGCCACGCAGATAGTAGAGCTGCTTACGCCGTACGCGAGCATGCCGCAGCACTTCAATCTTCTCGATACTCCGGTTGACGCCACCACCACGAATGCGCATCACAACACCCTCAAATGGCTGTAAACGTTCGCGGCTACCTTCAACCACTTTCACTTGTAGGCGAACAGTATCGCCTGATCGGAGTTCGGGTACATCTTTTCGTAACTGAGCACTTTCGACAGCGGCCAGTAGCGCACGCCCTGCTGGCTTCGTTACGACTTGTTTGTCGGCCATCTCAAACCTCCAGATGCGCTCAGTGCTCAGCGACAGTGCATAGCTAGGTACGGAGCAATGGGCGCAAGAAATTATTTCGCGTTAAGCTGCTTCATCAGACGCGACTTGCGGCGTGCAGCGTTATTCTTATGAAGGACACCCTTCTTTGCGGCACGATCAAGTTCGCTAACTGCGGCACGTACAGCAACCTCTGCGGTTGCTTGATCCATACTCGCGCTTGTAATAGCTACACGAGCTTTCGTCACTTGTGTCTTGACGAGTGATTTGACGCTGCGATTGTGAGTGCGGCGCTTTTGCTCTTGGCGCATGCGCTTCTCAGCTGCGGCATTATTTGGCATGTAGTAATCTTCCTCCCCGGACGGTCTGCCTCTTGACACAGGCATTATCACAAAAATGCCGACAAGATTGTCGGACTGAGTGAGTGCGCGTAGATTATAACAGAAGTCCCTCAAAGCTGTCAAACAAAGTGGTATGCATGTTGGGTATGAGAAGATTGCCCCGGCAATCTTCTCATACCCAACATGCATACCACTTTGTTTAGTAGATTATTACGGGAGTGCCGTACGAAGTGTGGTTATAAAGCCAGCTAGCCATCTTTTCTGGCATATTGACGCAGCCATGACTGCCATTGCCAGAAAATGACTGATCCCCACCGCTATCGACATGAGGAAAATTCGTCCCCGGACCGTAATCAGCTCGCCACCAGCTATCATGGAAGAAGTAACCACCATCGTGGTACTCCATGGCAAAATTGATATTGGTATCGGGATACCAGAATGCCGATCCTTTGGGTTCGCTCGATTTGAACTTGGTCGGCGACTCACGCACGAAAATGTGCCAGTAACCAGGAAGAGAGGGTTTATCATACTGCCCTGTCGTAATGAGGAATGACTGCACTACCTTGCCATCTTGATAAAGCCGCAATGCTTGTTCTATCAGCGATACGACGATTACTTGGCCCGCTGTGAGACGATAGTGTTGCAGCAATTGCGTATCGGTCTCATGAACCTGATTCGCAGGAGTTTTATCGTTATAAGCAGCTTCCATAGAGTGCAGGTGCAGGATATTGTTTTGCGCAAGATTGACTAATGCCCGATAATCGTCCTCCGTCTTAGCACTAAAGAGCGCTGCATCCGCATCCGAGCCGATACCTTGCTCATCGTACTCATAATCCAGGGGATAGGAATGGCCATTCATTGGATCTACATATTGATGCGTTGCACCCCAGTCTGCGACTTCCTGATGAAACTGCTTCAAGAGAGTACTGGCCTGAGCCTTCAAGTACGGTATCTGGGTTGCAGCAACATCGCTGTCGATCTGAGATGAGACCTTGAGAAAGTCTCTGAGCGACTTGGCATGATCCAATGCATTCTGGTCGGCGGCAAGGCGTTGTCGATAGCCAGTTACATTGACACCCCACTGCGCCATCTGATCAAGATCAAGGCCAAGTTGCTTGAGCTTGGCTGTCCCAACATACGGGATCGCCTGCGCTGAGAGTGCAGAGGTGGTTTGTATCTGAGCATTGATCAGATTAATAAGCCGCGTAAAGTCATCAGGCTGTGTTGCGCTACGAAACTGTGACAGATCATCCTGTTCCTGCTGGCGCAAAGCCGTTACATCCAGGCGCGAGTCTGCCAACTGCTTAATGAGATTACGGAAATTGGTGAGCGCATCATTCGCTGGCCCCATCAAACGCAACGCTTGCGTAGACTTTCTGGCACTCGCGCCGATTTGCAGGTAGTGTTTGGGATATTGCGCCTGTGCCATCTGGCTCTGATTCACAGCCAATTGATCCGCAAAGGTTTTCGTCTCCACAAATCCCTCAGCCTGACGCTGAGCCAGCAGGGTTGCGAAGCTCTTCATATCCAGCATCGTCTGGTAGTCCAGTTGCTCTGTCACCTTCGTTTCCAGGCCTTGTACTTGCAAGGTGAGGATCTGATAGCGTTGTGCAAGATTATTATAATATGCATGAGCTGGTTGATCTGAAAAAAGAGGAACAGGGGTAGGTGCCGTATTCACTTGTGTTTCTTGATCCATGATAGATTTTAATACGTTATGCGGGACACCGATACCCTGCGCATGGGCGATGGTTTGATCAAGGATAGCTTTCTCACGTGTTGCTTGCTTCTGCAAACCTGACTCACTTCCGCAAGCGCTGAGGGCTAGCATGACCAGCAAAGCAATGCTTATGGTAGCCATAGCTTTCCTAAGATGACGAGAAGAGATGAATTGATAGCTCATAGTTCTAGCAATGCCTCCTGGTCTTATTATGTGATGAGAGCTAAAACGAAATGGATATATACATCTTAAACCATGGTACATAATATTTGTTTATACACTAATTTTGACGGATACTAAGAATATGGAGGATCAGCCTGCCTATATATATTATATCAATTTCTCCTAGGAAAAAGTAGCGTCCTCTCTAGCGATGAGATTGACATCAATGTTGTATGCGAGATATGCCAGCATCGGGCTAACAGGTCTCGCATACAACGTCAACGTGGCATTAGCAACAAATTATGCGAGGGCTTGCTCTAGATCTTTGAGCAGGTCCTCAAGATCTTCAATACCTACAGAAAGCCTGAGCAGAGTGTCAGTCAGGCCTCTCGCCTCTCGTATCTCTCTGGGAATGGAACCATGAGTCATGCTGGCGGGATGGCAGACTAGTGATTCAACGCCGCCTAGACTTTCGGCAAAGGTAAAGATCTTAAAACGTCGCACTACCCTGTCAACATCCTCTAGCACACCCCGGAATTGGAAGGAGACCATACCCCCAAAACCACTCATCTGTCGCATGGCCAGCTGATGGTCGGGATGAGATGGCAACCCTGGATAAAAGACCTTTTCGACGCGTGGATGCTCGCTGAGAAACTTTGCAACTGCCAGTGCATTTGCTTCATGCTGGCGCATACGTACCGCCAACGTTTTAACCCCACGCAAGGTCAGCCATACATCGAAGGGACCCGGCACCGCACCGGCGGCATTCTGATGAAACTTGAGAGCCTCGTATACTGCTTGGTTATTTGTCACCAGCGCGCCACCAATTACATCGCTATGCCCATTGATATATTTCGTCGTGCTATGCAAGACGATATCGGCCCCCAGCTCAAGCGGCTGCTGGAAATAGGGACTACAGAAGGTGTTATCGACGACGAGTAGTACGTTATGACGGTGGGCGATATCGGCAACGGCGCGGATATCAACCAAGCTGAGCAAGGGATTCGTCGGTGTCTCCAGCCAGATCAACCTGGTATTGGGACGCATGGCTCGCTCGTACTCGGCGCTCGTACTAGCACCAACATAGCTCGTCTCTACATTATAACGGCGCATAACGCGTTCAAAGATACGATACGTACCCCCGTAGAGATCATCACACGAGACTATATGATCTCCTGCACTCAACAGGCTCAGCACCGTATTCTCAGCTGCCAGCCCAGAAGCAAAGGCTAGCCCATAGGTACCGTTTTCCAGCGCTGCGATACAAGCTTCCAATGCACTACGCGTAGGATTTCCCGTGCGAGCATATTCGTACCCTTTATGTTCGCCCATACCCGTCTGGGCATAGGTTGAAGTTTGATAAATAGGCGTCATAATCGCGCCAGTGGTCGGGTCCGCTTCCTGACCGGCGTGAATCGCCTTGGTCGAAAATTTCATTACACAAAAACCTCCAACAATCTCGTCCACAATGGAGCTAGATGCATTAGAGCGAATATATTACTATCCTTTCTAATAAACAATATAACCGCATAATATTGACTGACTATTCCCAATAGCCTCTCATCCGCGACTTGCACAGCAAGATGACTTCTTTAAATATGATATGGTATAAAGAGATACATAACAAATGATATGTACCGCTTTGAACAAAAGGAAACACTCTGATGATGGACACATCACAAATACCCTTGAACAATGATGAACAGCGTACCCGTACGACCGAAGTCAAACCTTCACAATCTGTTGTGGGCGTCTTATTAGTCCATGGCTTAAACGGTAGCAAACGCGACATGGAGGAGCTAGCTACACACCTCGCGTCCACTGGCATCATCACCAGAAATATCCTCTTACCCGGACATGGCACACACGTCAATGATATGCTCCCTTTGGGCTGGCCGGAGTGGGCTACCGCCGTCAAACAGGAATTGCAGTTGCTTAAACAAAGTTGTGATCGGGTGTTTCTCATCGGACACTCATTAGGCGGTGCACTGTGTCTCCATGCCGCAGCACACGAGCAAGTTGCAGGCATTGTCGCAATATGTGCACCCTTATATATGCATCCACACATGCTCTCCCTTGTGCGCCTGGTCAAACGCATTACCCCCATGCTCCCGACGATACGAGAAGACGTATGCGATCGCGCGGCACGCCGACGCTACACACGCGATGTCTACCGCTGGACACCTATGGCTCCTTTGGAGAGTATGCTCCTTTACCTGCCACGATTGCGCGAGGAATTGCCCCGCATCACTGCCCCGGCATTGATTATGACTTCTCGCTATGACCATGTGGTACCAGCACGCGATGGCTATGCCATCTATCATCTTATCGGCTCCGAAGAGAAACATATTATCACTTTTTACCGCTCGTACCATCTTTTGATGAAAGATCATGATCGTGAAGAAGTTTTTGCAAAGACACTCGCGTTTATACAGCGCCATATACCTAAAAATGAGTTACATACCACAAAAGTAAAGATTAAACCGTAGCTGCGCAATTTATTGCGCCGTACTCTTTCACAAATATTCGTAGCTGTGCAAATTATTGCACCATTTTTCTTTTTTACCCCTGGCGCAATAATTTGCGCTGCTACGGACTTTTCTCCTCTCACCTCTTTTACCCCTGGCGCAATAATTTGCGCTACTACGGGCTGGGTTACAGTTCCCCTCGGTGCAAAAAGTTGACGTGCACCCATTTTGTGATAGTAGACAGGCGTCCTCTTTATGCCTGTGATATACTGGTACCGCTCATTAGAAAATTGTTTGGAGTTACTAGAAACCTTGACAGTAAGTAGTCCACCGGAACCATCAGAACAGCCCAGATCTGCGCCCTTGCCTGCACCAGAGTCACACTTTTCGCGTGCGGGCGTGATCTCAGTACTAGCACTTATCACACTGGTACTTGTGCTCTTCACAGGTCTGTCTGTGAGTTATTTTCCAGAGTTGGTTCAGCCAACGCCATCGGTGACAACGACGAGCATAAGGGTCTCCCCTACAGAGACGCCAACGCTAGCCCGTCCTCTCCAAATACCACCCGACAATATGAGTGCCACGGCATTGCCGATGCCAGCAAATCAATATGTCCTGTACGAGCAGAAGGATAATATATACATGACGCCACTGGCTGGTGGTAGCCCGGTATTATTGCACACACCTGGTTATTTATACAGCCGTGCCGTACCACCAATCGTGACCCCTGACGGGCAGCTTTTATATAGCGGAGATGGCTTGTGGTTAACAAAGCTCTTCCAAGACGCACCACGGAAAATAGCTACGCTCGCCCCAGATCAAGTGATTACGTCGATGGTCCTTAACCAGGATAGCACAATGGTTGCTTGGAGCACTGAGCCAAAGAATGGGAGTGGCACGGTCAATATTTATGCTGGCCCACTGAATGCTTCACAACTGGTATACCAACATTCTGCTTCCAACTGTCCCTGTTTCCGCGTTTTTTCATTCCTCAATAACAATCAAGCATCAAAGCAACATACCACACTGCTGCTAACCGATGATCGTGGCGACCACCGAGCAGTACAATATGGCTTGTGGACACTGGATATCGCAAACTTGCCGCTCTCAAGCGCTACCAGTTCACCAGTTGCAACTGTCATGCCAACCACCACAGCAACTGCCACTGCTAGCTCTGTACAGACGCAGTTGTTAGACGGCAATGCTTTACAAATGCCTTTAGCGCTTGCCCCGGATGGCAGTACGCTCCTCTACTCAACCTACGGCGGTGTTGTACCAGAGCCGACCAATGGTAGCGTGCCTGAAGACATTGCAGCGTTAAATTACGCCAATAGTCTCTCTCTGGCTACCGTCGATGACCAGGCTCTGACCTTGCAGGCACAACAGGTACTCTTACCTGAACAGCATGGCCTGAGTGGCATCGCTGACTATCATTGGGAGATGTCGCCATTATTTTCCCCAGATGGCCATACACTCGTGTACGTGGTCTTTTCCAGCGATAATCAGCCCCCCTTTAATCGCCACAGCGCCCTCTATACAGTACAGATTACAGGCCATGGCACACATATGCACGCTGCACAACCTCAACTACTGGCAACAGGTTCCTCGCGTTTTATTGAGCCAGGCGCATGGGTCAACAATCAAACCTTTACCTTTTATGCTGATACCGTTATTTATATGCTGGATATTAAAAGTGGCACGATCACGCAGGTTGCGCAAGTCCACAGTTATGCCCACATTGTAGCGACTGTTCAGCGGCAAATGTGATGGATAGAGTGTAGAGACAAGTGTAACGAACTGCTCAGCGCAGATGCAGGCTGAGCATTCGCGGACGACAGTTACACCATACCGAGTTCCCACTTGGCATCTTCAGTCATACGATCGGGGGACCAGGGCGGGTCAAAGGTAAGATCAACTTTACATTTCTTCACGTTTTCAACCTGCTCTACACGCATCTGCACCTCTTCAATGACCTCACCAGCCATCGGACAGCCCATAGCCGTCAGGGTCATACTGACATGGACATTCCCCTCCTCATTGTTGATCTCTACATCATAGATCAGCCCCAGATCGACAATATTGACGGGTATCTCCGGGTCATAGCACTCGTGGAGTGCATCCATCACTTCTGCTTTATTAATTTCTGCCATTCACGCAGCCTCCTTTAGGTTCTCTTTAATCCGAGGAAATAAGTCGGAATATGTTCTTGTAATATAGCGTAGTAGAGGCTGTCTTGTCAAAACCGGCTTATTTATCGGTGCCGGGGTGCAAAAATTGACGTGCACCCCCACAGGATCAGCATCAAGAACGATACAATGCAAGAACTTCCGCCCGTTTCGGCAAGCCAGACTGGGCACCAAACTTCGTTACTTTCAGGGCACTAGCACGAACCGCAAAACGCAAGGCTTCTTCTGACCGCTGCCCCTCGGTCAGAGCTACCGTCAGAGCACCAACGAAACAATCTCCTGCGGCAGTCGTATCGACAACCTCAACCTTTGGAGCGGGCTGATACAGACTACGTTGCTTGCCCTCTGCATCGTCAGTGATGAGCAGAGCACCACGTGCTCCCAGTGTCAGCACAACAGTTGGGATGCCATAGCTGTGCAGGACTGTTCCCACGATACGAGCATCCTCCGTACTACTCACCCGTTGCCCAGTGAGCAGACTGGCCTCGTTCTCATTTAAGACCAGTACAGTAATCTGCTTGAGTGTTTCGCGGGGAAGTTGCTGCGCTGGTGCAAGGTTAAATACAATGGGGATACGTGCTTCATGAGCGGCAGCAATTAACTTTTTAACGGTCAGTACAGGTATTTCGAGTTGGAGAACCAGAGCTTTGGCCTGTCGCATGGCTGTCATGATCGCAGAAAGCTGCGCTTCATCTTCGCCAACACGCATATTAGCACCAGATGCTACGACAATAGCATTCTCACCCTTATGTGACAAAAAAATAAACGCAACTCCACTGGCATCTTCTTGATCAACAGCTATAAGGCCCGTGTCGATGCCTTCTTCCTGTAGCGCCTTTAAGAGCTTTCCTCCAAAGGGATCAGCACCGACACGACCTGCCATGGCGACACTAGCCCCCAGGCGAGCCATTGCTACAGCCTGGTTGGCACCCTTACCTCCTGGCACGAGTGTGAGAGAACTCGCGCCCAATAACGTTTCTCCTAATGTGGGGAGGCGTGCAACACGAACCACTTGGTCCATGTTGATACTACCAACAACTAGGATCGCCCCTGATCCCATCATAACCTCCAAAGGATATAACAAACTTATAGAAGGGTTACATTAACAGCATACAATATCACGAAACACTCACGCAATATGCTTCGTGTTATGAGATGAGTGCAGGATTTTACCAAGGCCCTATACTCATCCAACCACAGGATAAGGTTAAGATCCCTCCACATTACCCAACGAATCTTAACCTCTTTTACAGTCATCTCTCCATGGGAGATTAACATTTCTAGTGTATATATTGATATATATCATAGTTACTATCGGATTTTTTGCTAAAAAATAGAGAGCAAGTAGGGGAGGAACATATGGCAATTCAAGTAAATGACCTAGACATAGCCAGAGCATACCAGAGAACAATACAGGGTCAGCAGTGTATTCGCATTGTTGTCGCGGACGACCTGCGTCTCTTTCGTGAGAGCATTGCTGAGGTTTTGGATGCTGAGCCGTCTTTTTCCGTCGTAGGATTAGCGGGCAATGGCCTGGAGGCGATCGAATTAGTGCGGCAGTTAGCGCCAGACATTCTGTTATTGGATGTTAAAATGCCACAAATAGATGGCATTACGGCCATTCGCCAGATTAAAATGGAGAGGCCAGAGACACGTATGATTCTGCTGACAACGTTGAGTGCCAATGGCTATGTCATGGAGGGATTAGCAGCGGGTGCTAATGGCTATCTCTTGAAGGACACTTCCACTGCTGGCTTAATCTCCGCCATTCGCGCCGTCTATGCGGGGGAGCAAGTGACTGCACCTGGGGTGACATGTCAGATTATGCAATTGCTTGATCGCCAAAGTGCCGATAAAGGAAATAGGGTCCAGCGCGAAGATGGTCTTACGCCACGCGAGATGGAAACGTTATTATTAATCGCCAGAGGGATGATTGCCAAAGAGATTGCTCATACACTTGCCATTAGCGAGAAAACTGTACGCAACCATATTAGTAGCATTTATCATAAGCTAAACATTTACGATCGCTCACAAGTTGTGATCTATGCGATGAAAAAGGGATTGGTAAACATCAACGATGTATAAGGGCATCCTCTAGCGGTGCTCTGTGCAGCAGACAGGAGCACTTAAGAGGTGGCCACTATCTTTCTTGATCGGGATGGAGTAATCAATGAAAACCGACATGACTATGTGAAAAGCTGGCACGAATTTCGTTTCCTGCCGGGATCACTTGAGGCGATTGCGGAGCTTACCTCGGCTGGTCATCGTATTGTGGTGTGTACAAATCAAGCGGGTATCGCACGCGGTTCAATGGCGCGAGATGCGGTTGAGGATATTCATTACCGAATGGTGGCACAGGTGGCTGAGCTAGGTGGTCGCATTGAAAAGGTCTATTACTGTGCGCATGGCAAGAATGAGTACTGTGGATGTCGCAAACCTCAGCCGGGTCTGTTATTGCGGGCACGCGCTGAACTCGCTCTTGATATGACGGGTGCTATCTTTATCGGGGATAGCATGACCGATGTGCGCGCTGGTCAAGCAGCTGGTGTGCGTACGGTGCTGGTTTTGACGGGTCTCGGTATGGAGCAATTGCACAGCTATGCGCATGAAGCTGAGGGGCCGTTTGAGGTGGCAGTCGATTTGTTTAGTGCGATGAAGATGCTCTTATATGGATTTCCAGAAGCAGGTTCCTTTCTTCATACAAAAACCAAATCACGGTTTTGTCATAGTACCTTTAGAACCCACTTATAGGTGGGATTAAGCGAATGGTGATTGCGATTTTTGGCATTATGGTTTATATTTTATAAAAATCCAACTTTTTTGAGAAAGAGCACCTTTATGAGTGAAATTGAGCGAGAAAATCTGCCAGATCAGGGAAGAAAAGGGGTATTTGGGGACACCCCAAGCCCCGCCAGGGGAGCTGCCGCCCCCTGGACCCCCGCTAAAGTCCGCGCCTATGGGGGACACCCCAAACCCCGAAAGGCGAGGCTTCGCCAAATGCCACCCCCAATCCCTACCACCTCTCGTGTTTCTGCACTAGGGGCTGCATCTGCCTTTTCTCTTGAGCCACAACCTACAAAACTACATCTGCTCCGCAAACACAACCACCGTCAGCACAGTATAATCATCCGCAGGCTCGACACTAGGCCAAGCCGTGGTGTGATCGAAGTAGCGCGCTCCTTTACCAGAGAAGACATTGAACGGATCACTACTGCCGGGCGGGCACGTACGCGCGTTATGAGGCATGATCAGGCCAGAGAAAGAGGAGCTAGCAGCTGGACCCTGTACGGTTGCCCCCAGCACAAGAGGGTCCTTGCCGTCTAGCGAGCCGGAGAGGTTAGCAATCTGGTAATGCACACAATGGGGGAATACGCTACCAGCGCCAACGATAAAGGATGACCCCCAGGCATTGGCCCCTAATACCCAGTTTCGTTGTGTCAGGCCAAAGGCTGTGTATGTCTTAGCGTGTGTTAGCTGCTCATAGAAGCTGGCCTCTAGCGCATAGCCAAGCGCATGCGGCGTAGCATCGCCGCTGCCATAAGCAATGCCCAGACCGAAAGGGTCACTCTTCGCCTGCGCTATGCCCTTATCTAACTGAGCACGCAGGCTGTTAAGTAGATCACTCTGGGAAATGGCGATGGTTGGATTACCAGCCTGGGCGAGAGCACGATACAGCTCGTAATGTGCCAAACCACTGACATCGTAGAGATTGAGTGAGTCCGCATCGGCATTTGGGCCAGTGACGTAGGCATGAGCATAGCGAGCTGCGATCTGCAAGTAGAAGCTCGGATCAGTATGCTTGAGACCCGCTGGTAAGTTCCCCTTAGCGGTCGCAAAGTAGAGTTCGGTTGCCCCCAGCTCCATATCGTCGCGCCACTCAATTTCAGGATAGAAGTCATGAGGCGCGGCAGTCAGCAGTTCCCCAACATTGCTGGTTTTTGCCAGATCGAAGATAGTCTCTGCACTGATCAGACAGTGCTTAGCATAAGCGGGATTACTCGTATGGTAGAGCTGATAGCACAGGGCTAAATCCGTGGCTAACCGTCCTGCCAGGTTGGGGCTGATCTGCGCGCCAGACGGCCCTGCACGGAAGAGCGGGCGATGCTCAATGAAATAATTGGGATCGCCAGGCTTCGTATTGAGCTTGTCATCATCCTGAGGCAAGCGCCATAGATCGTGATCACCCAGCACACTCTGCCCATTCCCATCGCCAATGCCTACCTGGTAATACAATGTCTTCGAGCCATTGTCCCACATCTTTTGCAGCCAATCCAGGCCATACTTTGCTTCCTGATCGAAATCTGCTAAATCAGCAGTAGAGAGCTGAGGATATTGCCGTACCGCGAAGAGCATTAGCGCATCAGTATAACTGGCCGTATCAACAAACTTAAGATAATCGCCCGCGTCAAACCAGCCACCAGAGACATCGATAGGTCCACCAACTTTGTTCAGCGATCCCTGCAACACACCATCCTGATTAAATGTAGGTATGTTATAGATAGATGCTTGCCTATCCTTCAGATGCGACGGCTTGCGCCCCATGACGTTAGTAATAACATCAGGACCATCGCGCTGTGTCTGGAAGAAGAACAGAGCATTGTGCAACAATCTCTTATAGAGATGTGTGCCACTATCAATTTTGAAGGTAGGGGAGGTAGCGCTGAGAGCACCATTGACCTGGATCTCATAGCTACCAGCCATTTTTACCGATGAGAAGTCAAGCAGATAAGCGTTAGGGAAAGCACTACTCCAACTTCCCCTGCTTGAACCAATAGTGGCCCTATACACACTCTGCTGAGTTTGCGTGTCGATGACATTAAACGTGGTATTGCTTACTGGGCCTGTGGCTAACAAGATTGCTTGCTTAGTCTCTTCTGTTATATAACCAACCTGATTCACACGGACATACGCACTGCCCTCTGTATGACTTACGGTAGCACATGACATCAAGAGCTGTGAGCAAACAAGCATGAAGGCAAACACTCTAAGAAAACGCCATAAATGGGCGTAAAAACGAATCCCTAGTATAGCTTTAGCCATAAAGAACAACCTCCATTCTTGGCTAACTCAGAAAAGGAGGGAGAAATATGAAGAACTTCCTTGCTCCCTTTAAAGCATTATACATGTTTTGTAGGCTTCTTCATATTCCTCTAGCACTTTTATGCACTACGCTTCATAAGATAGCAGAGACATTTAAAGCATTATACACGTTTTGTAGGCTTCTTCATATTCCTCTAGCACTTTTATGCGCTACGCGTCATAAGATAGCAGAGACATTTTTATAAATAAACTCTACCTTGCGTTAAAAGTACCTCATAGGTAACTATTAATTAGAAAACAAACAGAGTAATTTTTTATTATATATTATAATCATCTACCATCTCATGTGCTCCTTAAGACTGATATAGCGCGGGTTGCCGATCACGATATGGTCCAATAGCTCGATATCCAGCAGGCGCGCGGCTTCAACTAATTGTTTCGTCACAATTATATCCTCTTCGGATGGAGTGGGGTCGCCACTCGGATGGTTGTGGCACACGATAATGTGCGGGCAATTGCGCACAATTGCAGGACGAAGTACTTCTGATGCCCGTAAGACCGAACTATTGACTGTGCCTTTGTAGCGTCTGATACATTCTACAATCTGATTCTTTGTATCAAGTAAGATAATATGCATTTCTTCATGGTCTAAGTACATCAGTTCCATACGCACAAAACGAGCAGCATCATCGGCTGATCTCACCTGATATTTCTTGTCGAGTTCCTGCAACCCCAGGCGCTTGCCTAGCTCCAGAGCGGCCTTTAATTGGGCCGCTTTTGCCAGTCCCAGACCATATTCGTTGCAGATCTCATGGAAGTCTGCCCGCATTAAGCCGCTCAGACCACCATACTTCACTAAAAGTTGATTGGATAACTCAATCACGTTGCTACGTGTCGTGCCTGTACGTAAAATGATAGCGAGCAGATCAGCCGTTGTAAGGGTCTCTGCTCCATGCTTCTGGAGTCGTTCGCGTGGTCGCTCATCGGATGGGATATCGTGCACAGTTGCGTGATACTCAACCTTTGCAATGGCAGGCTCTTCAGTTTTTAGCTCAAGCATAGTGTCAGACATCATGAGTAGCTTCACTCCTCTTTGCGCAAATACAGTAACGAACGCTTATTTACCGCCACAATAAGGTGCTACAATGTACAAGACAATAGGCAAAATAGGAAGCAAGGGGTGTTAAAATCTGATGCCAGAATAATGCCACCCTCCTTCGTTAACTCTAGTGCAGAGTCCCAAAACCTTTTGGGGAATGGGAACATTTGGGGACGCCCCAAAGCCCACCAGGGTGGCTTCGCCCCCTGGACCCCCCCAAGCCCTACTCCCTCTCTTGTCTTTGCACTAGTGCAGAATCCCAAATTGTTTTGGGGCATGGGAACATTTGGGGACACTCCAAACCCCGCCAGGGTGGCTTCGCCCCTTGGACTCCCAAGCCCTACTCTCTTGTCTCTGCACTAGAGAGAAAATGATATACTGCACTATTGAACGCTTTTGTAGACTTCAACACCTCTTATTAAGGAGTTTGCTGCAACATGAAGAAATCTGTGCCTCGTTCCTGTATCGGAGTATTGACATTCACCGCTGTGTTTGTCCTCTCCCTCACCATTAACGCCACTACGGTTTCCGCTGCTTCAACATCTACCCACCCGCAACAGACATATCGTCCCCGCGATTACCGCCTGAAGATGCATACATTAGGCTCCCTCCCATCCATCTCTGTTAATCGTAGCCCAAAGGCCGCTGTAGGACTGGCAACCTGGTCGTCCTCATTTACCTATAAGGGAAAGAGCTATCCTTATACCATGGTGGGCACAAACCCCGCGAGTGGTTCACAGACCACCACTATTCCTGTAGATATTATCCCGTTGAACCTCGTCTTTACAGACGGAGTTTCTCTCAATGGTCAAAATATAGCCAGCACTATCACAGGCTCGGCGATTTTCCAGGATGCCCCCTTTGTCACTGGCACAACGCAATATCTAGATGCATTTCAACGTGGAGCATTCTGGTCCAGCGTTGCGAAAACTAGTCCCGATTACCACGTGCTGCTGGGAACACCCACCGTCAAGCCAACCGTCACATTGCGCGTGCCTTTGGCATCTGGATCTCACTTGATCGACTCAAAAGGCAAGTCGATAGGACTGGTCGATATCAGGTGGTTCTCACCTAAAGCTGATCAGCTTACGGCTCAGAACAATGCGCCCGATCACTTAGTAGTCTTTCTCGCGCTCAACATCTATGAGTACGAAGGCAATCCTACACTCTGCTGCATTGGTGGATACCACACGGCAGTACAGAACAATGGCCATACCTATACCTACGTATACGCTGCATATGACCAGGCCGCCGATGTATTCAAAGATATCGATGCGCTAAGTCACGAGATTGCGGAATGGGGTAGTGATCCATTGATTAACAATATGACCCCGAACTGGTATGCCTCCGGCTATGGCTGTTCCAATATGCTCGAAGTCGGCGATCCAGCTGTTGGTACGGACTTTCTTGTTAATGGTTTGCATTTTCAAGATGAAGTCAACTTGTCCTGGTTTGCCCGCGAGACGCCATCACAGGGCTATCAAGGCCGCTACGACTACCTGGACAAGCTGTTTCATAGTCCGGCTAAGGACTGTTAGTAGTCTGTAAAGAAGCGCTGGAGGATGCTCCTTTGCCTGAACGGACAGGAGCATCTCTCTTCGCTCGTCACAAGGAGAAATCAAGTGCCATGCAGTATAAAATTGGCGTTTACGGATCAAATATCACAGAGGGAGAGCACGCCGTACAGCGCGCACAAGAGCTAGGCATAGCGCTAGCACAACAGCAGGTGATTGTGGTGACAGGTGGTTGCAGTGGTATGCCCTATACCACGGCATATGCAGCAAAGCAGTCTGGGGCAGAAGTCTGGGGCTTCACTCCGGCACGTAACGAAGAAGAACAAAGGCGTACGTATCCACACGATGATATCACTATCTATGACCGGCTCTTCTACATTCCTGAGCACTACGATCAGCATTTTTATCTGCAACAGCCACTCTCTGCCGAACATGAATGGAGTGCTAGACTGAAATACCGCAATGTCATCTCCACCATACATGTCGATGCGGGCATCATCGTCGCTGGCGGTTGGGGCACGCTGAACGAAGTTACCAATTTATTGTATGATGGCAAACCTATTGGCGTATTAACTGGCAGCGGGGCACTCGCCGATGAACTTCCGCACTGGTTCCCGCGCCTACGCAAGAAATCAGCAAGCACACTCTATTTTGAGCATCAGCCTACAACACTTGTCAGCTTAATATTAGATGCGTTGATAAAGTAAACGGGAATATGGCTAGAAGATATGGATCTGGGCATGATCAGCGGTAAGCATCCCAAAGGTGACAAACATACATCGATTTTTTTCTCAGCAATTAAATATATGCACGATATTATGTATATTACTTCTACAACAATCACTTAATTGATATGTTTTGTGTACACAATTGGCACAACAAACGGAACCATATTGTTGAATCCACTACAACGAAGCAATCTTGTGGTACTATCATAGTAAAAGAAGTTCTTGTTTTAGCTATCCTCAAAAGGAGAAAAGTTTGATCCCTTTGACTCACGACTTGGTGTTATCCCCCGACGCCCCAATTGACCTCCATATGCACACGACCTATAGCGACGGACGCTGGCCTGCGCAGCAGCTTATTGATTATCTCACCAATGAAAAGTTTGCCCTCGTTGCTGTAACTGATCATGATCGTAACATGGGTCATGTCCTCTGTTACGGCTTTGATCCAGTAAAGAACTATCTGTCTCAGTTAACCGAGCGCGTGGTACAACAACAGTTAGAGAATACCTATGCGGTCAATGAAGAATTGCGCCGCCAGGGGTACACCTTTGCGCGTCAGGAAGCGTTGCTGGCAAATAACGGTGGCCAACTGCGCCGCCCTTCAGACAACATTATGTTGCTGCGAGAACATGGCTATGCGCAGAGCTGGCATGAGGGTCTCAAACTGATTGAGAAGGCTGGCTTCCGTTCAATTGCGGCGGGTATGGGAGAAACAGTAGAGGCAGTACACCGCAGTGGTGGAGTCTGCCTGATCGCGCATCCAGGTCGGCGTGAGAGTGGTTTCACCTTCTATGACCCACCCTTACTCGACCAGTTGCGAGCAGATTTACCCATAGACGGCATTGAGGTCTATCATCCTTATCATAGCCAGGAAATCACATCAACCTATCAAGAGTATGTGAAGAGACACAACTTGCTATTGAGTACAGGTTCGGACTCCCATAGCCACTCTGGACGTATGCCCATCAAATATCGTGCGGAGATCAGTGGCAATTTGTTAGAACGTCTTGGTATTAAAGTCCGCTAAAAAGCGAAAAGACAAGCACAATGAAGAAATAATCGCCCACAGATCCAGCCACAGGGCATCCATAAAGGATGCCCTGCATACTGATGAGTTACACTACTTTTGCAGATACCAATCAGTCGTCGTGAGACCTGGATAGGAAACCGTCTTTCTTACCACGCCACCAGGGTTGGGAAAATCAGCTACCGGACGGCCCTGTTCAGCTAGCAGCAAGGTATCGTGCCAGATGGGAGCCGCACCATCAACACCAGTGACATTGAACATAGCAGAGTTGTCGTTATTGCCAGCCCACACGCCTACCACAAAATCCGCCGTGTACCCGACCGTCCAGTTATCACGGAAGTCATTGGACGTTCCTGTTTTCACAGCCGCAGGACGAATAAGACCCGGATCTCCAGCATAACACTGTTTTTGCGTATTACTGTACAGATAAAGCGCGCTACACTTACCAAACTCGAAGGTACGACTGTTATTGTCGCTCAGCACGTCAGTAATCATGAACGCAGCTTCTTTGCTAATAACCCGCTGAGGTACCGGCTGAAAGTGGAAAATGACTTTGCCGCTTGGATCAGTGACAGTCTCTATAGCATGTTGGGGAATGTGTATGCCACCCATCGCAAAGGCTCCGTAAGCGGAAGTTTCGTCCAATAAATGGACGCTTAAGCTACCCAGCACCATGGTATAGTTGGGAACGCCCTCGTAGTTGTCGCCGATGCCCATGACCTGCGCCGTATGGAGCGCTTGATCCACCCCTGTTTTCATCAAGAGTTTGACTGCCGGAATATTGAACGAGTTTTGCAGAGCATAGCGATAGGTAATCAGGCCATGATATTGCAGGTCATAGTTCTGCGGCGAATACGGCGGCAGACCACCTTCCAGGTGTATCGTCAATGGCTCATCCGCGACTGGCTCGCCTGGGCTTGTTCCTTGAGCAAAGGCCGTCGCATAGATAAACGGTTTGAATGAAGAACCAGGCTGGCGAAAACCCTGTGACGCTACATCAAAGGCTCCATCGCGTGGACTTTCGGGATGGATATTGCCCAGCAAAATCCGAATAGAGCCAGTATGCTGATCAATCATCGTCACTGCTGCATTCGACATATGATGTGCCTGTGCCATTTCGGCAATATGACGCTGTGCAATAGGGAGCACCTTATTCTGCAATTGCAGATCGAGTGTGCCCTTCACAATTAAGCCCGCCTTTGAGAGATCAGAGACCTTCACATGCAACTCTTGCGCCAACTCGTTAAGAGCATAACGCGCAAAATGTGGAGCGGCCAAATTGCTTATCACGCCGTGGTGAAGGAAACCAGGCTGTTGCACCTCATCGAGCGCCTTTGCACGTTCCTCACTGGTAATATATCCCTGCAAATACATCTGTTTGAGAACTTCCTGGACACGCTCAAATGCCGCCTGGGGATGCAAGTACGGATCGCGCGCAATGGGAGAGCTAGGGATACCAGCTAGCATGGCTGCCTGAGCAATATCCAATTGAGAAGCTGCCGTATGAGTCGGCGTATCTTGCAGATTGTAGTACCTGAAAGCCGCAGCATTGGCACCATACGCCTGCTGACCATAATAGATGGTGTTGAGATACATCTCAAGAATCTGCTCTTTGGTAAAGTGACGCGTCACCTCTGGTGCCAGGATAATTTCCTGTAGCTTACGAGTCATCGTTGTTTGGCTACCAACAATAGCATTTTTCACCAATTGTTGGGTGATCGTGCTACCACCACCGACCACATGTCCATGTATGAGATCATCTAGAGCTGCGCGCACAATACCTGTAACATCATATCCAGGATTATTCCAAAAATTCTGATCTTCTATCGCAATCTCGGCATGAAGCAGGTGAGGCGAGATCTTGCTAAGCGGTACTGATGTCTGTAACCCCTGATCAATAGACTGGTAGAGCAATACTCCTTGAGAATCATATATTTTTAAACTATCTTTAGGTAGAATATCGGGCAAGGTGGTCATCTTCTGACCAAAATGCTGGTCCGTTGAGGCTTGAATGGCAATATAAGTAGTCATAATAGTAGTCGCGATAATAACAAACGCCATGACAAAAATAGCCATAGGTGTTAACGCCCATAGCGTCCCCCTGCGATCAGCGAGACTAAAACGCAGATTACTATTACGCAAGTTCTTACGTTTACCATGGCGTTTTATGCGCCACCCAATAGGATGTTCGTGTAAATGTGGAACAGGATAATAAACGCCACGTGTCGGAGCTTCAGGAACGTCATTGAGCCGTTGCGCTAGAGCAGCACGACTATATGAAGGAAGCTTAGCAGGAGTAATTGATCGTAGCTCGTTGTTCCCCTCACCCTCAACAGTCGGAGGAGATTGCTCCGGTAACGACTGCTTGGGGTGATCATCGATCTGCATATCATAACTCTCTTTCTAAATGCAACATCTCATACACTATTATCTCTTTCATTGAAACGAAAGGTAAGAGCAAAAAGATACCTATTATTAATAGCATAAAACTAGCCCAATGACCCAGCCATCATCGCGGATGGCTAGTGGGCGTCTTGGGCAGCTTCAATCAAGGCAGGTAGGATCTCATTAGTAATGGCCTGGATCTGATACAAGCTCTCAATCCAGGGCACTATTTGTTCGCGTGAGCCGCGCACCTCGGCGAGTTGCAGTACGGCCTCGTCAAACAGGGTCCGAAAATAGAGGAAAGCACGTACCGCGTCTGCGACAGGCACCTGCGATCTGCAAGTAATGGTGCCATATTCAGTACCAAGGGCAATTGCTTCCTGACGTAATGCTTCTTTATCTGAGCTACTACTGAGGGCGCGCAATAGGAGATCAAGCACACGACGCCCCAGTTGACCATAGGCGTCACGTGCTTCATTATTAAAATGCTGATACCAGGGCAGTGTATTGAGTGTACCGCCTGTAAAGGCAATGCGTATACGTCCTAAAACGCTTTGTACAAGTAACTGGATGGCAGGGTCAGGCTTTGGCTCGCTGGTCTGACGCAGACGAGCTTCTATGTCAGTACGACGAAAACGGCGATGCCCTCCACTAGTACGAAGCGAGGGCAGCTCGTTGCGATCTGCCCATAGTCGAACTGTTGCAGGATGCATTCCTAGCATCTCTGCCGCTTCACGCAGACTCAACCACTCTTCTCCTGCTTGTGATGACGACACTTCGCACCTCCTGAGAATTGTGGTTAGCGTAGATCAATGATACAAGACTATTCTGTTGTCATCATAATTCACCATACAGGAGAAGTCAACTGCCCGCAAGAGGGAAATCCAGAGCACGTCTTTTTTGCGTTGAGCAGAGAGGCAATACATCCCTCATCCTCTCCAACGGGTCTCCATAAGGAAAGTCTATAACCGCCTGCGCTGTGGTAAAAAAGAATAGTCTCTTGAGACAACAATGCCGATCAATTTCATACCAGTCGGAGGAGGAAATACCATGTGTGGTCGTTTTACACTCACGCATGACATAAACGCTGTTGCCAGCACATTTCAGGTCCCCGCAGCGCTACAAACGGGACCACGCTATAACGTTGCGCCAACGCAACAAGTTGTTACTGTCATGAGCAATGGGACTGCCCACCTGGAGACGGTGCGCTGGGGGTTGATCCCTTCCTGGGCCAAAGAAGAGAGTATTGGCGCAAAGATGATCAATGCACGCGCCGAGACGCTCGCTGAGAAGGCAAGCTTCAAACGCTTATTGCATAGCAAGCGCTGCCTGGTAGTAGCTGACGGTTTCTATGAGTGGAAAAAAGAGGCAGTCGGCAAGACACCTATGTATATTACATTGAAGGATCAGGAGATCTTCGCCTTTGCCGGTCTGTGGGATGTGTGGAAAGATGCTGCGGGAGACGCTGTACGCACCTGTACTATTATTACTACCGAGGCTAACGAATTTATGGCCTCTATCCACGATCGTATGCCCGCCATCTTAACACCAGAAGTACACGCCCTATGGCTTGATCCAGCCTATCATGAAGCTCCCGCCCTGCTCTCTCTGCTCAAACCCTACGCAACTAACCAGATGAATGCACGCCCAGTTTCACGTCTAGTGAATAATCCCCGCTACGATAGCGCAGATCTACTCAGTTGAAGAGTGAAGCGCGCAAGACATCCATAAGCGCTTATGGGTGCCTTGCGCGCTTCACTCCTCTCATAACACTAAACTTTCCCTGCATTACCAGGGGCCTTCCATAGCCAGCGCAGTGCATTCAAGCGCGAAGAGGGCGAGACCATGTTGCTGCGATGCTCACGAACAGTGCCCCCGCTTTGCTCCCGCTCTAATCCATCGAGCAAGTCCAGCAAACAGTTGACGCTCTGCGCCAGCCCTTCCACCATCAAATAGCCCGATGGCTTGACCGCATCGCCTACCAGATAGAGACCCCGCACCGCCGTCGTGGGAGAAGTATCCTCTCCTTGAGCTATACGGTTGACTGGCCACTCCCCCCGATAGGTTCCCATAGTGAGTACGCGACAATGGGTATCAAACGCATCGCCAAAGAGGGTACGCAGATCGGCCAATGCTAGAGCTTTCTCCTCTGCAAGACTACTGCTCTGAATAACCTGATGGCTAATCAGCAAATGCTTGCCAGCTGGTGCGAGACTGGGATCACTATTCGTTGGCTGCACAATACCTGCAATACGTTTTGTATCCAGACAATACATGATTCCTCTATGGGGAATAAGGGAAATATCACTCAATACATGTACTTTAAGTCCAATTGCCTCTTGCAGGGCCAAGTCGCTCTCCTCAGCCGCTTCTCCACTACTATCCAGCGGCTGACTCTGCCTTGCTCTTTGCTGCTGCTTCAACACTTGCGCCTGGGTTATCTTGCGATTGTGTAGCAGCCCATACGTGGCGCGTGGCCCAATGTCACTGACCACCAAATTGGTACAAACAGTCTCCTGCTCACCACTCGCCTTATGTAGTAGCCGGACGCCACACACCTGGCCATCTTCATGCAAGATTTGCAAGACTTCGCAGGCAAGCTGGATCTCACCGTTGCGCTCACGAATAGAGCGTTCTAGTGCTCTTGTCACCTCACCACAACCCCCCAGTACAATCGCTGGCGCGCCATAGAGAAACATATTCTTCGTGGTACGAATCACTTCTGCCGTGCTGACCTGATGCAACTCAAGACTGAGAGCGAAACGCGCAATACGCTCAAAGAAGGCAAGTAATTGAGGATTGCGTTTGACATTAATGTGTCGCTCTAGCCAGAGGTTAAAAGGGAGACTCCGCTCTTGTGGAGGAAGCGGACGGAAAAATATCAAATAGCCGAGGCGCGTGAACCAGAAAGACTGCCGCCACCCCAGAAAGGCAAAGACGCCTAACAAGCCCCGCGCCTGATACTGTTTGCCATGCACGTGAAACGAACCAAAAACATCGGCGTCAGAAAAACGGTGTGGTACCCCCAGGCGACGTAGCGTTGCGGCAAGCACACCGCTACTGCCAAAGGGTACCATATGCACCGCGCCAGTACTGACTTGCACGCCTTGAAACGTCTTCGCGGTAAAACGTCCTCCGCAGTGCGGAAGACGTTCTAACACGAGGACACCTTTGCCGCGCTGCAATAGCTGAGCGGCACTGAGCAAACCACCTAGTCCAGCACCGATAACGACGGCATCAACATGTCGCGTGGCAAGAGCTGGAGACAGAGGTTTATCGATCATCAGTAACGATGCTGCGTAACAGGCTATTACATTCAGCTAGTGTATTCAACACGTTTTGATGAATCTGGAAAACCTTGTATAGTTCTCGCGCTTTACGAGCTAATTTGGTCACGTACTCGATGTCACGCGGATTATTCATAACATCATCCATTAACTGCAACAGGTCAGCCCAAGCCAGCGACTCACGGCTACGTGCCACGTCAGCAATGGTATTATCCATCATCGTCGAGACACGACGAATAGCGCTACGCAACTGATTACTCGTCTGAATAACCTCAGCTTCATGCATACGCACAGCCTCTTGCGTCTCATTGAACTGCTGCTGCAACGACATAATCTGTCCATCCAGCGTTGACAGTGCCGCCGTCAAACCGCTCAAATCAGGCAATACTGGCGAAGGCAATGATGTGAGCCGATCAAAGGTTAAAGCATTGTCAGCAGGAAATGATGCAGGTACACGCCCAGTAATCTCCTGCGCAGGGACTGGCTTTGCGATAGGCGGAGGCGCAATCGAAACGCTAGGCACTGGTGCCGATGGCGCAACC
>VBJK01000530.1 GCA_005879655.1 Chloroflexota bacterium
CTGAGGTCTAAATGGCGTTTGGGGTCCGTGAGGATTTGTAACACTCTATGTTGTGCATTGCAGAATGATTTGCCCCCTTGTCTAAATGGCGTTTGGGGTCCGTGAGGATTTGTAACGAGCCTCAAGCGAGAAATTCACGAGAAGTTCTCAGGTCTAAATGGCGTTTGGGGTCCGTGAGGATTTGTAACTTCGCTGCCTGGATCTGTGCAGCTGCGATATCAGGAGTCTAAATGGCCTTCGGCGTCCGTCTGGATTTGTAACTTCTGCGTCCCATCACGATTCACTGTGAGTATCTTGGTCTAAATGGCCTTAGCCGTCCGGGAGGAATTGAAATATGCGCGTAGTAACAGGTGAAGCAAAGGGGCGCAAACTCAAAGCGCCCAAAACAATAGGAACACGTCCAATCATTGATCGCGTCAAAACAGCGCTTTTCGACATTCTGGCCGACGAAGTAGAAGATATACGCTTCCTGGATCTCTTTGGGGGCGTTGGGGGAGTCGGCATTGAAGCACTCAGCCGGGGCGCAACCAGTGCAACGTTCATCGAGATGAATCACAAAGTGCTGAAGATCCTACGCGAGAACTTGCAGATCACCGGGCTAGCCGACCGTGCAGAGACCATACATGGCGATGCCTTCAAGTTTCTACAGCATCACGAGCATGAAACACTCCAGCACCAGCCAGAGCAACAGCGGCACTATGAAATTATTTATGTGGCACCACCACAGTATCAGGAGATGGCGGCACGTGCCCTCGGCCTGCTCGATAGCTCTCCACTGGTACCGGACAATGGGCTGGTCATTGTACAGATCCATCCCAAAGAGCGACCTGGCGTTGCGGCAGTGCCGTGCCAACGTCTGAAATTGACCGATGAGCGGCGCTATGGCAGTACGCTGTTGATGTTTTATCGCGCTGTGTGAGAGCCTGCTTGAGGACGCACAACAACGCGATAAGCCATGACTCATGATTGCTCGCGCTGTTGTGCATCCTCGATTAAGCTGACAAGATATTGCAGCTTCTTAATGGTATGTTGCACATTGCGTTTGTTACGCTCATAGCCGTCAGGGGATAACTGCTGGAACCAGATACGGATATCTTCTTCGGGGATATCGTACCATTTCGCATCGGCTTGCAGGCGCAGATAGACACGCATCTGTGGATCTTGCTGTTTGCGAGCAGGACCAGGAGCTACCTCGCCCGCACTTTCCTGCTCATCGTCAGCTACAGCTGCGGCCAGTTCGCTTACCGGATGTAGCTCATGATAGAGGGCTTCGACATCGGCAGCGCGAAAGAATGCTTCACGACCCACACCACGATGCGTCTTAATGCGCCCATCCTTGACCCATTGCTCTAGCGTCACACGGTCAACACCTAAGCGCCGTGCTGCCTCTCCCGCATCCGTAAATTACCTCTAGCGCTGTTGAAGCGCGATACCCAGACCATCAGGGTCGCGTAAAATCGCCAGTGTGATACCAGAAGGCTGCTGCTGCGGTGGCATTGAGAACTTTACGTCCTGTGCCCTCAATTCCTCATATGCTGCCTGAAGGTCATCGACCATAAAACCTAGTTGCGCGCTACCAGCTGGCGATTTTCCTACCTGCTCTGGCAATATCGCGCCAGTGGTATGCAGCGCCACCGTAGTTGCACCGGTGCTGAACTCACTCCATCCTGGTGAAGTAAACTTGAGCGGCAACCCTAGGATATCGCGGTAAAATTGTACTGAACGTTGCATGTCGCTTACGTATACGATGAAATAATCTGGCTTCTGAAGTTGTATTGCCATAAGATATCAGCTCCTAATCTTTTGTTTTGTTAAGAATTTTGTAGAGTATCTAGAATATAGCGAACTGTTGCCTCATTACAGAAGTTGCTGTATTACTTCTGCATCGTTCTAAGAATAAAACGAGCTGTAGCTTCATCTGGAGCAACAAGCATTTGCCTGCTTGCGAAACGGAGCGCATCAAGTTCCTGTATGGAAACAACTTGCTGTTGTGCCCATGCTAACAGAGAGGGAAAACGCATCTCGATAATCATGAGTAGCGTATCTTGAAGAGCCTTGGTTTCACCTTCAGCCAAGCCTTCTTGCTTACCTTCAGCCAAGCCTTCTTGCTTACCCTTGGCAAACCCAATTTGCTCACCCATCTCTCTTTGCTTGCGGACCAACTCGTCTTCTTCTATTAACTGTTGAAAAGTATTCAATCGTTCCTCCACTAGTAGTTTCTCCTGCAATGGCAATAGATCTGCTCGTCGAAAGAAAAGACCGAACCAGAGAAGGTGCTCCCCGAATTTGGCTTCGTTTCCCTGGTAATATTCTACCATTTCGTCTATCGCTTGCAATAGCAGACGACCATTTGCATTTTCCATTGCCGGGAGCCAAGCATACATCTCAATCTTGCGATCTTGCATAAACTGACATGCAATGCAACACCTTCTATGACTAATTGGAACATATATGCTATCCGGCACAACCACTCCCTAACAACGAGCAATTGTGACTATAGGATACACTTCTCTTCAATGCTGAATATTCATGACACAACATTTCATTTTGGTATGCCGTACCGCTTGTCCGCATCCCATTAAGATGCTACAATAGAAAAAAGTGTAAATATAACATTTAGCACATTATGTAGAAAAGGCATGGATCAACAAGTGGAGGCCGGACACACAAACCCCGCAATAAGCGCTACATTAACGGGTATCGAGCAATTTGTTGCACGTTATGCATTTCCCATCGACCCGTTTCAGCTTGAAGCTATCGCGCACCTTGCCCAGGGGCAATCTGTAATGGTCGCTGCGCCGGCAGGTACAGGCAAGGCGCTGGTAGCCGAATATGCGATCTGGTTGGCGCAGCAACGCAAGCAACGCGTCATTTATACGACACCGCTCAAGGCCCTCTCGAATCAGAAGTATCGAGATCTGCGAGAATTGTATGGGTATGAGCATGTTGGCTTGGTGACAGGCGACATTGTTGAGCATAGTCGCGCGTCCATTGTCATCATGACGACCGAGGTGTACCGCAATATGCTGTTGGAGGATGGCAGTGAGCGTTTCGCCGGTGAAGAGGAGCTGAGTGCCGCTTCACTGGCTGATGTTGGTTTTGTCGTCTTTGATGAGTTGCACTACCTTGGCGATGTCGGGCGCGGTCCTGTCTGGGAAGAGGCTATTGTTTGTTCCCCTAAACATGTTCAGCTCGTTGGCCTCTCCGCTACGGTAAGCAATGCTGAAGATCTGGCGAGTTGGATCAGTCGTGTACATCGTCCCATTGCGCTCGTTATTCATGAGCAACGCGCGGTACCACTCGAACACTACTACTTCCTTGACGGCAAGCTGCATCTGGTAATGGATGCCGATGGCAACCGTATTGAGCATTTTCCCAACATTGGCGGCGAGGCGAAACTTGCGCGTACGATGGGCAAGCA
>VBJK01000531.1:0-1893 GCA_005879655.1 Chloroflexota bacterium
AATTCCTTTAAGTACTAAACTACGCTGATGAAATGCAAGGAAACAATTCGGAAATGAGAACCGGGAAGTTAATCCCTTTTGACTCAAATGGAGTCAAATACACGTTCTCCCTCACTCCGAAACAATTCGATACTGAGACAGGCACCAGTATCCGAGACATGGACAAGGCAGCCTTGAATAGGCAGCAGTTCCTGACAGCCTGACTGACATAGGCACCATATGAACAAGGCAGCTTTAATAGGCAGCAGTTCCTGACAGCCTGCAACAATTCCGGTACTGGGACAGGCACCAGTATCTGCGACATGGACAAGGCAGCTTTGAATAGGCAGCAGTTCCTGACAGCCTGACTGACATGGGCATCAGTATCTGAGATATGAACAAGGCAGCTTTTAATAGGCAGCAGTACCTCAGATATGGACAAGGCAGCTTTTAATAGGCAGCAGGTCCTGATAGCCTCAGACAATTCCGATACTGAGTTGGGCACCAGTATCAGTGATATGGATAAGGCAGCTTTTAAATAAGCAGCAGATCCTGACAGACAGCCTATAACATATGATACTCTGACACCTCCGTCTACCAGACATCTCCAACCTATTAGATATTTCCAAAAACCTTTGAACGGCGCCCACCCCCAAGCTTGAGTTCTCATTCTGCTGACAATCGACTCAAGTGGAGTCAATTTGAGTTGGTTTGACTCAATACACGTTCTCCCTCAGTCCGTGCATCAACTAGTGCCCCTGACAAACACCTGACACCGTAAAAATGTCGTCCTCTACCGCTACTGAAAAGACAGGTATCTCCCTATCTTCAATCGAGATTCTTGAGTCCCCTTCTCAATGGCATTCATGGTACCGGGATATTTCGGACTACATCAAGCTGGCTGGATACTACGATCTTTTTACTCGTAACAGTACCAGACCTGCCCAAGGCGGCCAAACTGCCGAAGCCTACGCAACAAAGTTAGAACATTGGGAAGATAAACAAGTCAAAGCTGTGGCAGCAATCCTTAATCGGGTTGGATTCAATGGACGGGAACAGACTAAGGACATTCAAGAAGCATCTCCCCTGATGGAAGCCCTCAAGAAACGCTTCCGCCCCTCAGGCGTAGGCGTCTTTCAAGAACTCTGTACCAGCTTCGAGAACTTGAAACTGTCAGACTACAACGATATTGACGAATACCAAGCCAAATTCCGAAAGATTCGAAACCAATTTACAACATTAAGCTCGGAAATTGTCTTCCCCGAATGCTACATTGTCCAGAAATTTCTCTTGGGCCTAGGACCAGCATACAGCAACTTCCAAACTTCGTTCAATCAGAACCATAGGGTCCTTCCTGCGGACGCTGATGGGGATGAGGTAGCCTATCAGGGTATCTCTTTCAACGAAGTTGTTTCAAAAGTCCTGGATGAAGAAAAACGCATGAAAGTGGCAGAAGGTACAACTGCACTACTCGCTAGCACGAATCCAGATGTGAGGGCAATCAACGTCAAGTTCTGCACCATCTGCAACAAGCCTTACCACGACAAGAACACATGCTGGATAGCACATCCTGAGCTTAAGGTCGAAAAGAAACGCAAGCTAGGGCAAGGAGCCACGCCTAAAGGCAAACGGCATAAGGTCAACAAGGGAGAGAATGGAAAAGACGAAGAAGGAGAGTCGGATGAGGTAGCCTTAATGGCATTCAACCACACGTCTTTCATGGCAAACGTCAGCCAGAGTTCTCAGACTCTGTTGGACCTCTCTGGACTTTGGGTGATCGACTCCGGGTGTAGCCAGCACATCTCAACAAGACGAGAGGACTTCATCGAGCTCCGTGAATTTACAACTCCCCAAACAGTGGGAGGTATTGGAGGCTCACGACTCAGGCCCCTCGGGCAAGGCAAGGTAAGAATT
>VBJK01000531.1:1933-2993 GCA_005879655.1 Chloroflexota bacterium
CAAAGGGGCAAGAGTTATCCTCGAACAACATGGATGCAAGATCAAGCCCCCAGGCTCCGTACCATTTACTGGCAGCAGAAGAGGTGGCCTCCTTCTCCTTGATCTATGGAACCAAATAACACCCTCCTCACAGGCACTGGCGGCATACGGCATATCGATCAAGTCTATATTAGCCGACCCAGACCTCCTCTTATGACATGAGAGGATGGGGCACCTCGGCGAACAGAATCTCAGGAAGCTTTCAAAAATGACAACAGGCATGGATAAAACGCCTGAAGCCTCGTGTACCTGTGAGCCCTGTGTCCAGGGGAGGATGAAGGAGAAGCCGCACAGAGGCAAAATTGAGCCAGGGGAGCATCCACTCGACCTACTACATATGGACGTCTTCGGTCCTCTGAGGGTTATGGGCTTCGATGGGTCTTCACATTGGGTAGCAGTTCGTTGCGACAAAACCCAAATCATCGAAGCAATTCCCATCAAACATAAGAGCGACGTTTTCACTATGATCCGGCAGTTCCTTGCCAGATATCAAGACGAGCAAAAGGGAAAATTCTGCCGCAGGATTAGATGCGATCAAGGGGGAGAGTTCGTCTCGAAAGAAATGAAATCCTGGTGCGCCGACAATGGTATCTTCGTGGAACCTTCCACCACAGAACAGCACGAACAGAATGGCGCCGCAGAGTCTCTCCAGCGGGTTATTATGGACGTCCTAAGCCCCGTCATGCGGAGCTCTGGTATTGAACTTAAGTACTGGCCAGAAGTACTTAAAACCGTCGTTTACATCTTAAATCGACGGCCAAATGCTCGCCTCAACATGACGCCCTTTGAAGCATGGCATGAAAGAAAGCCAGACCTCCAACACATGCGTACCCTGGGATCAACTGCCTACGCTCTTAAGCCTAAGCGACTCCGCAAAAAGCTCGTGGACGATAAGGCTATCAAATGCCGGCTTATTGGCTACGAGGGTAACTCAATCTATAGGCTTCTAACCCCTTCGGGTACGATTATACGCTCTTCAGATGTGCACTTCCAAGAGAAGAGACCCGCATTAGAAGAAAAC
>VBJK01000531.1:3004-4470 GCA_005879655.1 Chloroflexota bacterium
CTCCCCAGCTCCATGCCCATCCAAGACGTGGGAGCTAATAAGCGACTGGAGCTAAGCCTCTGGGATGAATCCTCCACGCCAACTCGGTTAGGAGTATCGATTCCCGTGGTAAGGGGGGGTAATAACCAGTCGCCAGCAAACGATGAAATTGAGCTAGAACCTCCGGATATACCACCGTCAATCGAGACTCCACAAAGAGTTCATACTGAAGAAGCACTAACTCGAACCTCCACACGAACAAACAAAGGCCACGACTCCCGCCCGAAGCTATACTTCCTCGCAGCCCTACTCGCCAATGCCGCAGAAGAAACTGAACCATATGAGCCAAAAAGCCTAGAAGAGGCAAAGAACGATTACATATGGGATAAGTGGCTCAAAGCCATGGTCGACGAATATGACTCGTTGATGGAAAATGGCACCTGGACCCTCGTTGACCCACCACCTGGAAGGAGAATCCTTCGCGGTAGATGGATCTACAAGATCAAAAGAGGTCCTAATGGCGAGATCCTCCGTTACAAGGCTAGATGGGTGGTCCGCGGTTTCGAGCAAGAGCAAGGACTCGACTACAATGAGACGTTTGCCTCAGTCGTCAAACCCATGAGCTATAAGGCACTGTTTGCCCTGGCTGCTGCTCATGATCTTGAGCTAGAACAGATGGATGTGAAGACGGCTTTCCTCTACGGCGATATCGAAGAGGAAATCTACGTCGAACGGCCGCCGGAAGTGGGAGAAAAACATAGTGGAAAGGTTTGTCGCCTCAATAAGGCACTCTACGGACTTAAACAGTCACCTCGAGTCTGGTACAAAACTCTGGCGGCCTTCCTCAAGAAATCAGGTTTTGAACCTCTGTCCCCGGACTTCAGCGTTTTTCATAACAACGGGATGTTCATTGCCGTCTACGTGGACGACCTGCTCATTGTTGGACCCTCTAAGGAGGAGATCCAGAAAGTCAAGGACACTCTGAATAAGGAATTCCAAATGACCGACCTGGGTCCATGTCAATACTACCTAGGCATGAGGATCAGACGAGACAGGCCTAACCGCACCATCTATCTTAGCCAGCAAGGATACCTAGAAAGGATCTTGAAGGACTTTGATATGTGGGAGAGCAAGCCAGTCGCTACCCCTCTGGATAATTCCAGATTCGAAACGGCAGAGGAAGGATATGAGTGTAAACCTGAAGATCGGAAGCGATATCAATCTGCTGTAGGCTCACTCATGTACGCCATGCTTGGTACGAGGCCCGACATTGCCTTTGCAGTCTCAGTAGTAAGCAGATACGCCTCAAACCCGACGGAGGCCCATTGGAGAGCGGTCAAGCGGATCTTTCGATATCTCCGGTCTACCATTACGCTCGAGCTAGTCTATACAGGGGACTTTAAGCCTCTGCTAGGATACTCAGACGCAGACTGGGCAGGAGATCACGACACCAGACGGTCAACGTCCGGCTACATCTTTAATATCGG
>VBJK01000532.1 GCA_005879655.1 Chloroflexota bacterium
GCGGCAACCCATATCGTGATCCCCTCGACGCCTGAGAACTGGTCTGTGCAGGGCATGAATATGCTGGCTCACTTCCTCATGGAGGAGCGCCCTATGAACGAGGCTATGATGATTGCTGGCGTGGTCTTCTCGCGTACGCGTTATAGCGCCCACCGCGATATGATGACCATGGCTAATGAGCAGGTGACACCCGCTATTAATGATCTCTTCGCCCAGACCCGTGATGCCTATCGCCGCAACAATAAGCTGCGTTTCGCGCAACAATTAGAGGACCTCCATTTTTCCTGTTTTGAGCACACCATTGCTGAAAATAAAGAATATATTGAGCAGACCAATATTCGCTCTAGCGTCATGACTTCTAAAAAAGTCCGCAAAACTAGTTTCGTGCCAGCTCTGGAGCAGTGGCAATGCTACATTGAGCTGCTACACCGTTCGGATGGCTCTGGCATCGAACAGGCTCTTGCTCGCTATAACGGTCTCGTCACTCAATATGAACAAGCTCGTTCTTAAACGCGAAAGGATAAGTCACATGGTTGCTAAAAAAAAATTCTCCACTATGGATGCCGCTGATTTTGCCGTTCCCAAGATCCACAGCGCGCTGGCCGATGCTATTCTGCAAGAGAATGCTCGTGAGCACGCACAAATCCCTTTCAACCGCTTACGCCCCAATCCGCGCCAACCACGCAAGCAGTTCAATCCAACGCATCTGCAAGAGCTAGCCGATGATATTGCTAAGAATGGACTCATTGAGGAGATCGTGGTGCGGCGTTGCCCTAACCAGGCGGGCTGGTTTGAAATTGTGTGTGGCGAACGTCGCACGCGCGCGTGTCGCGATATCCTGGGCTGGACCTCTCTGCCCGCTCAGATTCGTGAGTGTAATGATGGCGAGCTGTTGCGCATTGCCCTTGCAGAAAATGAACACCATCAGCAGCTCACTCCCTATGAGCGTGCTCTCGCTTATGCTGCTCTACGCGCTGAACTGAGCACACCGGACAATCAGATGACTGTGCGTGAATTAGCCGTAATTGTCAACAAACACAAAGATCATATCCAATTACATCTCAATCTCCTCAAAGCTCCTGCCGATCTCCTGCAATGGATACAAGATGATCCAACGGTCCCCTTGCGTATCCTCGACGAACTGCGTAAAGTCGAGGATGAGATCAGTCGTGCCGAACTGATGCGCGATGTGCAAGAGAAACGTTACAAGCAAGACGATATCCTGGCTATTGTTCGTACAATGCGCCAGACTCATCCACAGGAAACAACGGCCATGCAGCTTCCAGCAGTGCAGGCGCATAGCAGCGAGCAGCAATCACAACCCTCTTTTGCTACTGCTACTCCTGTCCCTGACATGGTGTACGACGTTGCTCAGAGAAAGAATATGCTGACCGAAGTAAAAGAGTTAGCCCTCCCACCTGCTACCTCTTTGGAGCCTCAGCCAGAAGATCTCCAGCTCCCGTCGGCCACCTTACGTGTTGCCAAACGCCAGCGCACACTCGCCAAAGATGATATGCAGGTGAAGCACATCATCCACAGCTATCAGACACAGCTCGCCACTATGACTGAGGAGGAAAAACGGTTGTTACGTTCCATGGCCCAACAATGGCTAGATGACTTACACACGCTACTACACGCGTGCGAAGCCCCCGCCGGGCACCTATGAAGCCATGCCTGTCACAGTGCAAAGTTGTCTGTCGAGACAGACAATTTTGCACTGTGACAAAGAGAATTAACCAAAAAATGGGTAATTCTACGCACGCGCACTTGAGCACATCCATGGTACATTGATATGCAGGAAGAGAAAGTACCCTCTCACTCTTCCCAGCAGAGTTACCGGCTCTGCTCATACAATGACGAATTGGAGAACTGCTCTATGAAATCCTGGAAACACCTTTTACCTGCTGCATCCCTAGTGTTTCTTGTCGCCATACTCGCTGCATGTGGATCAACGCCACCCCAGCCAACAGTCGGAGGATATATCACTCCTACGGCAGCGGCTACTACACCAGCTACCAATCCCACGAGTCCCGTTGTCTCATCTGCCACGGTGACAGTCAAAGGTCAAGCGACCAAGGTGCTGGTAGACGAGAAGGGCAAAACCCTTTACTGGTTCTCACCCGACACCGCCACACAGTCCAATTGTACCGGCGCTTGTGCCAAAACCTGGCCTCCTACACTCTTTAGCGGCACCGACAAACCCACCGCAACTGAGGATGTCATGGGTACGCTAGAGGTAGTCCAGACTGCGAATGGCTCCCAGCTCAGCTTTAATAAGCATCTGCTCTATACCTATATTAAAGATACTGCTGCTGGCCAGGCCAATGGCGAAGGCGTAGGCGGCAAATGGTATGTTGTCCCAACAACCTCAGCCGACACAGTACGCAAGGCCACGGTAGCATCTGCCACGGTGACAGTCAAAGGTCAAGCGACCAAGGTGCTGGTAGACGCGAATGGCAAAACCCTTTACTGGTTCTCACCCGACACCGCCACACAGTCCAATTGCACCGGCGCTTGTGCCAAAGCCTGGCCTCCTGCACTCTTTAGCGGCACCGACAAACCCACCGCAGATGAGGGCCTCACGGGCACGCTAGAGGTAGTCCATACTGCGAATGGCTCCCAGCTCAGCTTTAATAAGCATCTGCTCTATACCTTTGCTAAGGACACCGCTCCTGGTCAGGCCAACGGCGAGGGTGTTATGGGCAAATGGTATGTTGTCCACGCTGACAAGTCCTCCTCATATGGTTACTAATCACCTCTTTTACATATAAAGACAACATAATGGTACAGGTATTACCCTGTACCATTATGTTGTCTTATATGCGCTATCTAAACGCAAGATATCAGCCAACTATCTCCTCCCATTGTTCTTCTGTACAAGTTCCCGCATAGGATTTGTCCATTGTACACTATTAATAGTGCTGGTAGGCAAAAACCGTATCTGCGCGTCTTCTCAAAGCCAGCCCACCAGCCGCTTTCCTTATAAAGGGAATGCACCACATAAGGAAAGAGACCACCAGTTCGCTATGTCCCTTGCTTGCTCTACGAGAGCGAACTGGATTCTGAACAGAACCAAAGGAGGTTCCTGACCCGTGACAACCCATACCATGAATCCCTATGACACCGCTGTCGCTCAATTTGATGATGCAGCCGAACGGCTTGGACTTTCTCAAGCCATGCGTGCTATTCTCCATAAACCGAAACGTGAACTCATCGTTAACTTTCCCGTACGCTTAGACAACGGTGATGTCAAGATGTTTACAGGCTATCGTGTGCAGCACAATATCACACGCGGACCCGCCAAAGGGGGCGTCCGCTATAGTCCTGACGTTTCACTGGATGAAGTGCGTGCCCTTGCCATGTGGATGACCTGGAAATGCGCGGTCGTCAATATTCCTTTCGGAGGAGCCAAAGGTGGTGTCATCTGTGATCCCTACACCATGTCAGCGGCTGAGCTTGAGCGCCTGACACGACGCTATGCCTCCGAGATTGCGCTGCTCATCGGCCCCGATAGCGATATTCCGGCACCAGACATGAATACTAATCCGCAGGTCATGAGCTGGATTATGGATACCTACTCCATGCACAAAGGCTACTCTATCCCTGCCGTCGTCACTGGCAAACCGCTCGCCATTGGCGGGAGCGAAGGACGCGTAGAAGCGACCGCACGAGGTGTGATGATCGTTGCGCGCGAGGCCATGCGCGAAGCTGGCATAAAACCAGAGCAGTGCTCTGTCGTCGTACAGGGGTTTGGCAATGTTGGTTCTATCAGTGCCCGTTTAATGGCGGAAATGGGTTGCCGAGTGATTGGCATCAGTGATGTCTCCGGTGGCGTGTATAACCCCAAAGGTATTGATATCCACCATGCTTTACGCCATGCTAAGGAGCATGGAGAGCTACGTGGCTTACGCGGCACTGAGAATATCTCTAATGAGGCTCTACTCGAACTCCCCTGTGATATCCTCATTCCTGCCGCACGCGAAAACCAGCTGACGCCTAGCAATGCGAGCCGTATCCAGGCCCGTCTTATCGTTGAGGGGGCTAATGGACCAACCACGCCAGAGGCCGATTATATCTTCAACCAGCGAGGTATCACTGTGATACCCGACATTCTAGCGAATGCGGGAGGCGTTACTGTCAGCTATTTTGAATGGATTCAGGACTTGCAGCACTTCTTCTGGACGGAGCCGCAGGTCAATCAGCAACTGGAAGCCATTATGACTCGCGCCTATTATACCGTACGAGCCAAAGCCTACGAGCAACAGGTCAGCCTCCGCATGGGCGCGTACCTGCTCGCCGTCTCGCGCGTCGCTGAAGCTACCGAATTGCGCGGCATCTATCCATAACGTGCGAAACTGTCCCTCCGGGCAACCACAAGGGACAATAGCGTTCAAATAAGGCCCCCGCCACCCAGGGCAACCATAAGGAATTGCCCTGGCGGCGGGGGTCCAGCTTTCAGGGCCAGGTTTTTTGGCAACGGGGGTCCAGGTGCGCAGCCCCAGGCGTGGTGACAGAGGTGTCCTCGGTCACTCAGTAAAAAAGTCAACATTATGCGCACTTGTCAAAACAAAAAATGCTGTGCATGATACGTGATTACATGTTATAATACGTGCATTATACTATGATTTCCATTAATGAATATTTGCACATCTCTTCATAGAGAATTGCCGAGGAAAGACCAAATGGATCGTACAGGTCAGCATTTTGGTAACTATCGTCTTACTCGTCTGCTGGGACAAGGGGG
>VBJK01000528.1 GCA_005879655.1 Chloroflexota bacterium
AGTTGTGGTGGCTGGTTTTAAGTTCTTTGTGTCAGTCTTTGTGTCAGGTACTGACATTGTCCTGCGGACAATGTCTATTACCTATTGTTCGTCATATATAATCTGATTTAGTGGATAGTACAATACTGAAGTTGCTTTCGTGCCTTTCGTTCAACACTTTCCACATTTCAATTGAACACGTCATGTCTCAATCACAATTCAACAGCGAGAGCGAGATGAATGAAATCATTTTTGATGACTCTATCTCGAGAGAAGATATATGCAATCAATCTGTTGAAAGTCAAGATAGCAACATTTCCGCTGCAGCAACAAGTAATATCCAGAAAAAATCAAACACTGTAAATTCAGGTCCATGAAATCAATCGAACTTGGTCTTTGTAAAGGATGACAAGTATGAAAGCAATGTGAAATACTTAGATGACCTATTGAGGGTATTCTACTCGTTATTACAAAGCTAACAGTAGGAAAAGTTCAACTGAGTTGCAAAAGAGAGGCGGAATAGAAAAGGAGTAACACAAACGGACACATACGATCTTTACGATGAAGCCCTTGATATCAGTACTCTGAAGATTTGAGTTATCTGCAAGAAATGTGCTCATTCATACATTCACCTACGATCGGCGAAGGGAACAGGATCTAGTACTGGCATCATTTTGAAACATAAGAGAGTGCATGAACGGGACAGTGAGAAAGCAGCTCGAAAGGCAGAGCAGACACTGGATATCAGGACAATGCTTGAGGGTCGGAAACTGAGAGCAAGAATAACGCAGGAAGAGTACGATCTCAAGTGTCTCAATGCTATGATAGCATGTAACTGGTCATTTGAGCAGTTCCGT